>DASUTC010000116.1 GCA_036374795.1 Herpetosiphonaceae bacterium | reverse complement strand
GTGGACATCGGCAAGATCCCAGAGCTGAAGGGCATTCGGGTCAACGGCGGGATCGGCATTGGGGCGTACACGACGTATCACGAGCTGGAGCAATCGTCGGAGCTGGCGCAGCGCGTGCCGATGCTGGTCGAGTGCGCGCAGAGCGTCGGCGATCCGCAGGTGCGCAGCCGGGGCACGATCGGCGGCTCGCTGGCCCACGCCGATCCCGCCGCCGATATGCCCGCCGTGGTGCTGGCGCTCGGCGCGCAGATGCGGGCGGTCGGGCCGAGCGGCGAGCGGACGATCGCCGCCGACGATTTCTTTGTCGAGATGCTCCAGAGCGCGCTGGATCAGGGCGAGATCTTAACCGAGATCAGCATTCCGCAGATCTCTGGGCGCGTGGGCATGGCCTACGAGAAGTTCAAGCATCCGGCGTCGGGCTACGCGATCGTCGGGGTGGCGGCGCTGCTGCACCTGGGCGATACCGGCAGCGTCGCCGCCTGCCGCATCGCGGTGACGGGCGCTGGTCCCAAGGCGCAGCGCGCGACGCTGGCCGAGAATATGCTGCTCGACAAGCAGCCCTCAGCCGACAGCATTGCGGCGGCAGCCGAGCAGGCGTCGAGCGGGCTGGAGCTGATCGAGGACATCAGCGCCTCCGAGTCGTATCGCGCGCATCTGGCGCGGGTGCTGGCGAAGCGGGCGCTGACCAGGGCGCTGGAGCAGGCACAATAACGATGGCTGGAAGCGGAGGGCACGGCTTGCAACGTCGCAGGCTGTGCCCTGCTGTGAAGGAGTCGTCAGCTAAGGAGTTTCACGTTTTGTCGATCCGACCTACGTCTCAGGCCTTTTGGCGAATCCGGCAGCGCTGTCTGCTGCCTGCGCTGCTCTGCCTGCTGGTCGCGTGTGGCGGCCCTGCGCTCCCCGCCGACCAGCCCATGCCGAGTCCGTCGCCACAACCGGCAGCGTCCAGCGCCTCCGCTCAGCTTACGCCGACCGCCGAGCCTGTACCAACCATGCTGCCGACGGCTGTCGAAACCAGCGCCGCTACCAGCACACCGCCCGCGCCCGCCGTGACGAGCACCGCCGCCGTAGATCAGTCCGGCGGCGAGATCGCCTACGTCGAGGACGGCAACATCTGGCTGCTCGATCTGGCGAGCGGCGAGACGCGGCAGCTAACCGGCGAGGGCCAGAGCAGCAGCCCGGCGTGGTCGCCGGATGGGCAGACGCTCGCGTTTGTGCGGCTCTACGACGGCAATCCCGAAATCGCGACGATGCGCGCGGATGGATCGGACCTGACCCGTGTCACGAGCACGCCCGCCGACGAGCTGTATCCTGCGTACTCCCGCGACGGCGCGCTCTTCTTCACGCGGCGCGCGCAGGCCGACGAGGCAGAGATCGAGGTGGTCCGACGCGATGCATCGGGAGCCGAGACGGTGGTCTATACGCAGCCCGGCGGACTGTGCCGCGCGGCTCATCTGAGCGTGGGATCGGAGACGCAGGTGGCGCTGTCGATCGGCTGTGGGCGGGGCTATAACGCCTTTTTCATCGATCTGGCGACCAGCACGACGATCGACATCAGCCAGGAGTACGCGCCGACAAGCTGCGTCTACCAGGCGACCTGGGCACACCAGCAGCCGCGTCTGGCGGCGATCACCGCGCTGGATTGCAGCCCGCAGATCAACACGGGCATCTCGGCGCTGAATCTGGCGGGCGCAAAGCCGCTGATGGAGGAGGTCTTCACCAACCGCGAGATCGTGGCGATGGACTGGTCGCCCGACGACCGGGCGCTGGTCTTTGCCAGGAAGGGCCTTGAGGAAGATCTGGCCGGTCTGTGGATCGTGCCGACGACCGGCGGCGCACGCGAGCCGCGACAGGTGCTCAAAGCGGGCGATGAGCCAGCCTGGAGGCCGGCGCAGCGTTGAGGGCTAAGGCGTTGATCCCGTCGTATCCACGGATGACGGGGTGAGGGTTGGGCCGATTGACAGGCTTTGTGCTACGAGGTCTTTGTAACTGCTGTTCTTCGAGGCGTCTCCTGCGCTGCGGTCCCCAAGCGCGAATGGCTGCCCATTGGTAAAGCTCCGCAACAGTCATAAACGAGATGGCTAATGTCTGCTCATTCAAGTAGGGCGCATAAGCAGTTGCGTGTGTCACCTTTCAGGAGATACGAAACGATATTTGTGTCGAGTAGTAAGACGCTCATGCTCTATGAAACCGATCCGCATGGCGCTGCTGCTCGATGTATGCAACCATATCGTCCACTGTCTCGCCCTCCGGCCAATCGTCAAAAACGAGGTCGGAAATATCACGAACAGGCTGGATGGCCTGCGCCTGTATCAATTGGTCAGGCGTTTTTGGCTGCCAGAAGTCAGCTATTAGGGGTGGCTGATAGCTCTGGTGCAAGAACTGCGATACGGCACTGATAAGCTCGACCTGTTCTTGCGGCGAGAGCACCTGCGCTTCGCCAATAAGATGCTGTAGGTTTGCCGTCATAGATGCTCCCTCTCATGTTCTCAAGCGATGAGTTTATCGTAGCATGAGCTAGACCAGCCTGGCAAGGTTTTCATGAATCGATTGCGCTATTGACGTGAGCATCCGCGCTACTGCTGCCTGCCCGGCTGGAGCATGTAGCCGATCCCGGCGACGGTGATGATATACTGCGGCTCGGTCGGGCTGCGCTCGATCTTCTGGCGCAGACGATGCACAAGCTGCTTGAGCAGCTGCCGATCGCCGACGCCGCGATAGCCCCACACATGGCTGGTCAGCCGCTCGGCGGGGATCGTATGCGTGGCGTTCGCCAGCAGGTATTGCAGCAGCCGGAATTCGAGGTTGGTCAGGCGAATCGGGGGGCTGCTGCCGATGCGAGCCGTCTGATCTTCGACGTTGAGATGCAGATCGCCTGCGGAGAGCGGCGCGGGGCGCTCGATCTCGGACCGGCGCAGCAGCGCGCGCACGCGAGCCAGCAGCGTACGCGGGCTGAACGGCTTGGCGAGATAGTCGTCCGCGCCCAGATCCAGCCCGTGGACTATATCTTCCTCGCCGCTGCGGACCGTCAGCATCATGATCGGCGTGGTAGAATCCGCGCGAATGCGGCGGCAGACCTCGAAGCCGCTCAGCCCCGGCAGATTCACGTCAAGGATCACCAGATCGGGCTGCTCGCGCTCGAACACGGCCAGTGCGCCCGGCCCGTCGTCGGCTGTGAGCACGAGATAGCCAGCCTGGCGCAGCGCGAAGCCGATCAAGCCCTGTAGCTCCAGATCGTCGTCAACGACTAATAGTTTCATGGGTCTGCTCCTGCGGCAAGATAACCTCGATGCGCGTGCCGCTATCGGCGCTCTGAACCGCAATCCGCCCGCCGTGGCGCTCGACGATCGACTTAGTGATCCACAGGCCGAGGCCCACGCCGCTCTGCTCCGGCTCCTCGTCGGAGGAGCGCACGAAACGCCCGAAGAGCGCAGGCCCGGCATGCTGCGGCATGCCCGGCCCCTGATCTTGCACCCACAGCGTGACGGTCGTCCGATCGACCGCGCCGCCGATCCGAATCGTCGAGCCGGGCGGCGCGAATTTGTTGGCGTTCGCCAGCAGATTGACGAAGACCTGCGTCAGGCGCGGCGCGTCGCCGGAGATCACCGGCAGCGGATATGGTAATTCGACGACCACATCCTGGCCGCGCTGATCGATCAGCGGATGCGCCAGCTCAAGCGCCGACTCGACGACCTCGTCCAGCGCGACGGGCCGGTGGCGGATCGTGGACTGGCCCGACTCGATGCGTGCGCTCTCCAGCAGATTATCGATCAGTTGCGTCAGACGCAGCGTGCCGCGCTGGAGCGCCAGCACCAGATGGCCGATCTGATCGATCGTCAGATCGGGGAGTTGATCGAGCAGCAGCTCGATCGAGGCAAGCTGCGCCGACAGCGGCGTGCGGAACTCGTGCGAGATATTCGCCAGCACGCTATCGCGCAGCCGCCGCGTCGCCTCGATCTCAGTCTCGTCGCGCAACACCTGCACCTGCTGCTCCTCCTCTGGCTGCGCGCTGGTGATCACCACCGTTCGGCGCTGTCCGTCGCGCAGCAGCAAATGCTCGGTCGCGCGCGCGCCGCCACGGAAGCGCGCATGGACGATCGGGCACTGCTCCTCACAGGGCCGCACGCCGCCGGGACCTTGAGGATTGAGCACATCGCCGCAGAAGCGCCCGATCGCCGCGTGCGCCTCGACGCCAAGCAGCGCGGCGGCCTGGGGATTGAGATAGCGGATGCGGCGCTGGCGGTCCACGGTAAAGACGCCCTCGACGATGCCCGTGACGATCGCCTGAGCCTCCGCCTGCTGCCGCCGCAGATCGGCGGTAAGCTGAAGCAGATGCCGCCGCATCTCGTCGAGCGTCGTCGCCAGTGTGCCGATCTCCGCCCCCGAAGCGACCGGCACCGGCGTTGCCAGATCGCCGTGTCCGATCCGCTCCGCCGAGACGGTTAGCGCCTGAAGCGGCTGTCCGAGCCGTCGCCCGATCAGCAAGCTTGCCAGCGCCGCCAGCGTAGTCACCAGCAGCGCCAGCACGAGTAGCGTCTGGACCAGCTTTTGCAGCGAGCGGGTAACGCTGCTGGTCGGCATCGTAATCTCGACCAGTCCCACCGTATCGCTGCCAAACGCGCGCACGGGCACAACCGCGACGTAGCGGCTCTGCGCGTCGATGCGCGCTGCGGCTGGCTCGCCGGTTGTAAGCGTCTGCTCGCGCAGCGCGGCATGTGGCGGAGCGCTCGTCCGTGCTGTTTGCCGGTTGACGATCGCCGTGGGCAGGCTTAGCTCGGCGCTCAACGCCTGGGCAAAGGTCGCATCGAGCAGATGCGCGACGATCACGAAGCTGCCGGGCTGTTCGGGAAGGCTGGCCCACGCGCCGAGGATCAGTGGATCGTCGGGCTGTGCCGGGTGGAGGAAGCGCATCTCGTCATGCTGCCGGGCCGCCCAGATCGCGCTCCACGGCAGGTCCGCGCCGCTCCGCGCGACGATTCGCCCATCACGGAGCACGGCGCTGCCGCTAAGCTGGCTGGTCTGCTGGAACTGCGCGAGAAACGTCGCCAGAGCCGGTGCGTCGTCGTTCCGGAGCATGCGGTGCAGCGTGGGCCGCTCCGCCAGCAGCCGCGCCGAGGTCAGCGCATCGTCTCCGGTCAGCACGATCTCCTGGCGGGCGATCAGCCCGGCCTGCGAGACACGGGCCAAGGCCTGCTCATCGGCAAGCTGCTGAAGCAGCCGCACGGCCACAAAGGCAACGCCGGTGACAGCCAGCAGCAGCAGCCCAACGTTCAGGCCGATGAGCAGCGTGCTGAGGCGTAACCGGCGGATGAGATTCTGCATGAGGGTTCAAGCTACCAACGGCAACCACTATTCTGTACAACTGTCACTGAATGATAGCACGATGCGCGGCGAATGCTAGCGATGAAACGTACTGCGTCGGGAGAACAGGCATGGTCATGCATAGCCATAAGGCTGCGACACTGCGACGCGACAGCCATGTTAAGCTGTACGTGTCGCAGTGTCCGTCAGTTGCAGCAACCGCGCGGAGCCGCTCTCAGCGCTCCCTGCGCCGCAGCAGCTCAGCGCCCAGCACCAGCAGGAGCGAAAACAGCCCCAGCACCAGCGCCGCGCTATACGCCCCAGTATACTGCCGCTCGTCAAGCGCGCGAAAGACGTACATCGTCGCCGTCTCGGTGCGGCCCTGCACGCCGCCGCTCACCACCAGCACCGCGCCGAACTCGCCCAGTGCGCGGGCAAACGTCAGCGTCAGGCCGTAGATAAAGCCCCAGCGCAGCGCCGGAAACGTCACCAGCCGGAAGCTTTGCCAGCCGCTCGCGCCGAGCGTGGCGGCGGCCTGCTCCTGCTCGATCCCGAACGCCTCAAGCACCGGCATCAGCTCGCGGACCATGAACGGCAGCGTGACGAAGAGCGTCGCGATGATCATGCCCGGCAGCGCAAAGGCGATCTGGATGCCGGTTGTCTCGATCAGCGGCGCGAACAGGCCACGCCGCCCAAAGAGCAGAATCAGCATCAGGCCCGCGATCACCGGCGATACCGCGAAGGGCAGATCGATCAGCGCGTTGAGCAGCCGCCGACCGGGAAAGCGATGCCGCACCAGCACCCAGGCTACAGCGGTGCCGCAGATCACATGGACGACGATCACAATGCCCGCGATCAGCAGCGTGCGCCAGAAGGCCGATAGCACGTCGGGATCGCTCAGCGCGCCGAACATCGCGCCAATGCCCTCCGCGAACGCCCCGGCGATCAGCGCACCGATCGGGGCCAGAATCAGCAGCGCCATGTAGCCGACGACAATGCCGATCAGCACGCGCCGCCGCCAGATCTCAAGCGTCGTCGCCGGACGCGCGCTATGCGCATCGATCATCGTGCTCATCGCGGCTCCTCCTGCGCGCGCCGGGCGCTCCGTGGCTGAAGATAATCGACCAGCAGCACCAGCGCAAAGGCGATTGCCAGCATCACCACCGAGATCGCGCTCGCGTCGCGCTGGTTGCCCGCCTCGATCTCGCCATAGACATAGACCGCCGCCGTCTGCGAGCGCAGCGGCAGATTGCCCGCGACGATCACGATCGCGCCGAACTCGCCGATCGCTCTGGCAAAGCTGAGCAGCGTGCCGCTGATCAGCGGCATCGCCAGCGGTGGCAGCGTCACCCGCCGGAAGATGGTCCACGCGCCCGCGCCAAGCGTGGCCGCCGCCTCCTCCTGATCGCGATCGAGCGCTTCCAGCACCGGCTGCACCGTGCGCACCACGAAGGGAAAGGCCACGAAGAGCAGCGCCAGGATGATCCCCGGCGGCGCGAAGATGATCCGCAGGCCAAGCGCCCGGTCGAGCCAGGAGCCGAGGGCGCTCTGCGGCCCGTACAGCACCACCAGCGTCACGCCCGTGACCAGCGTCGGGATCGCAAACGGCAGATCGATCACGCCGTTGAGCAGCGCCTTGCCCGGAAAGGTGTAGCGCACCAGCACATAGGCCGTGAGCGTGCCCATCACCGCATTGATCAGCGCCATGATCGCGGCGGTCCACAGCGTGAGCTTCAGGGCGTGCCACGCGACTGGCTGCGTGAGCGACTCCCAGATGCCGCGTAGTCCGTCCTGCAAGCCGTAGCGCACGATCACCGCCAGCGGCAGGATCAGCATAACCGTCAGGTAGGTCAGCGCGACCGCGCGCACGCTCCAGCGGCCCCAGGGCCGCGCCGACGGCTCCTTGATCGGATACGGGCGAGTTGACGTAAGTGTGGTCATTGGCCTTGCACCTCGGCGATAGCGCGCGTGTAGGTCCCGCTCTCGCCAAAGAAATCGGGCGTGGCTTTCGCCCAGCCGCCAAACTCCTGTACCGTCCACAGATCCTCGACCGCCGGATAGCGATCGGCGGTAGCTTTGGCAACCTGCTGATCGAGCGAGCGCAGGCCGTACTCGGCGAAGACCTGCTGCGCCTCCTGGCTGTAGAGGAACTCCAAGAACCCCTCCGCCACCTCGCGCGTGCCGTGCTTGTCCACGTAGGTATCGACCAGCGCGATCGGATTTTCGATCAGGATCGTCGAGCGCGGGATAACCAGATCCATCTTCTCGCCGCTCTGCTGCGCGACCAGCACCTCGTTTTCGTAGGTGATCGCGATATCGCCGACACCTTTCTCGAAGTTGGTGATGCTCTCGCGCGCGCCTTTGTCGAGGACGCTCACGTTTTTGAGCACCGCCTTGAGAAACGTCGTCGCGGCTGCGTCGTCGTTCTTGGGCACGTCCTGCACAAAGCCGCGCCGCGCCGCGCCGTAGAGCGCCAGCATATTCCACATCGCGCCGCCGCTGGTCTTGGGATTGGGCGTCAGCACCTCGACGCCCGGCTTCGCCAGATCGGCCCAGTCTTTGATCTGCTTGGGATTGCCCTCACGCACCGCGAACGCGACGATCGACGTGCTGATGATGCCGTTGTCCTTTCTGGCCTTCCAGTCGTGCGTGATCAGGCCAGCATCCGCGATACGGGTGATGTCGGCCTCCAGCGACAGCGCGGCAATATCGGCCTCGAAGCCCTCGACGATCGCCCGTGATTGCGCGCCCGACCCAAGATACGACTCCTCGAACTTGACGGTCTGGCCCGTCTGCTGCTTCCAGCGCTCCTGAAAGATCGGGATCAGCTTTTTGTATGCTTCGCGCGGCGTGGTGTACGCGCCCAGGGTCAGCGTTAGCTCTTTGCCGCTGGCGGGAGCGCCAGATGCCGCGCTGCCGGGCGCTGCGCCGCAACCAGCCAGGATGCCGGTCAGGAGCAAGGACAGGATCAAAAGTGCGATGCACTTGTTCATCGAATAGCCTCCTCTAGCATGGTTGCACGGCTGTAGCTCACGCGCGCCGTGCCGGCGGCGTAGCGCGAGCGGACGATCAGCACGGGATGCTCGGTAGCCTGGCCCAGAAGCTGCGCGACCACTCCGGCGAACGCGCCGCGCCTGTCGCGGCTGCTCAGAGGCGCGCCCAGCACCAGCAGGTCATGGCCGCCGTCGCGCATCTCGGCAATAATCTCGTCGCGCACCTGCCCGGCGCGAATCACCGTCCGCGCGGACACGCCGAGCGTTGCCAGGGTCCGCGCACCGGCTGCCAGAAAGCGCTCGGCTCGCTCGCGCGCCTGATCGTGCGAATCATCGTTTGGCACCACCGAGAGCAGCGTCGCGTCGGCTCCCACGTGCCGCGCCAGCCGTCCCGCAAAGAGCACATCCTCTTTGCCGGGCTCGCCGCTGGCGACACAGATCAGCAGGTGCGTGGGCGTTGGCTGCGCCCTGGGCACCAGCAGCAGATGATGCTCTCCTACCTGAAGCATCTGCTCCGATAGCTCGATGTCCTGCTGTGCTGACACGCCTAGCACCACCAGATCGTAGGGGTTGCGCTCGGTTTCGCGCGCGACCGCGACCGCGGGCGGCTCGACGGTAGCAAGCGTGTCGAGCGCGGGCAGGCCGCTGCCAAGCTGCTCGCGGGCCGTCTGAAGCTGCTGTTGCAGCGTCGCGGTGTGCTTGCCGTAGCCCAGCAGCGTCGTGCGCGCGTGTGCCAGCCGCGCCAGTTGACCGCCGACGGATAGCGCCGCCGAGCTGTCCATCGCTTCATCGGCGACGATCAGGATATTCAGGCCGGGATGCGTCAGCGCGTGAATCCGCCGCACGCCGACCCAGACCTGCTGGCCGGGTTGGAGCGGCTGACTACGCGCCTGATCCTGGGTGCGCGCCGCGTCGACCAGGATCGTGTCGCTGCCAAAGGGCGGGGCCGGAGCGATCGGACGAACGCGGGGCAGCGGTGGCAGCCGCAGCCGCAGCCGCTCGAACGAGCCGACGAACGTGATCTGCTCGATCTCAGCCTGGCCCAGCGTCGCGCCGATAGCCGGAGCGTCCGCCAGAGTCAGCGTTACGTCTTCGGGCCGGAAGAGCACCTGCACGCGCTGGGTAGCACCGTTTTGTCGCGCCTCGGTTTCCAGCGGAAAATGCAGCGGCCCGACACACACGCCCTGCGGGGTACACTCGCCGAGCAGCA
Source organism: Herpetosiphonaceae bacterium (assembly GCA_036374795.1). Classification (NCBI taxonomy): domain Bacteria; kingdom Bacillati; phylum Chloroflexota; class Chloroflexia; order Herpetosiphonales; family Herpetosiphonaceae; species Herpetosiphonaceae bacterium. The sequence continues at coordinate 53,200 of DASUTC010000116.1, read as the reverse complement.
GGTTGGCCGTGCCCAGAAACGTGGCGACAAACTCGGTCTGTGGCCGCTGGTACAGCTCGGTTGGCGGCCCGACCTCAAGCAGCCGACCGACGTTCATCACGCCCAGCCGATCGGCCAGCTCGAACGCCTCCTCCTGATCGTGGGTCACAAAGATCGTGGTCGTGCCCAGCTCGCGCTGAATCAGCCGCAGCGTCCGCCGCAGCTCCGTGCGAATCTTGGCATCCAGCGCGCCAAACGGCTCGTCGAGCAGCAGCACCGCTGGCTGATGCGCGAGCGCGCGGGCCAGCGCCACACGCTGCTGCTGGCCGCCCGAAAGCTGGTGCGGCATGCGATTGCCCAATCCCGCCAGCCCCACCAGATCCAGCAGCTCGTCGCGCTTGCGGCGGCGCTCGGCGGCGGCAACTTTGCGAATGCGCAGCGCAAACTCGATGTTGTCGGCGACCGACATGTGGCGGAACAGGGCGTACTGCTGAAAGACAAAGCCGACGTTGCGCTGCTGCGGCGGCAGATGGGTCACGTCGCGGCCATTGAGCAGCACCCGCCCGTGGTCGATCCCGGTCAGGCCCGCAATCATCCGCAGCACCGTGCTTTTGCCGCTGCCGCTCGGCCCCAGCAGCACGAAAAACTCGCCGTCGGCGATCTCCAGCGAGGTGTTGTTGACGACTGGATGGCCTTCGTAGCGCTTGGTCAGATGTTCAAGCACAATTGACATACGCTCTCCTCGTCGGGTAGCATCTCGGTTCCAGGCCGGTGACAAAACGGTGACAGGTATGAGTAGAACAAAGAACAAAGAACAGCCAGAGAACAAAGGAACAAAAGAACAAGGAAACAAGGGAACACACAAACAGTCGGCTAAGGAATGAGGTGTTGTGCTCTGCTCCTGGCTCTCAGCTCTTTCGAGTCGATCCTGGCGTAGCGCCGTTGCTTGCCGCGAGCACGTCGGCTGCGCTGCCGCGCTCTAGCTTCAGCATAGATCCAGGCGGTTCCAATCGCGGTTGTGTGGCGGTGACAAGTGGCTCCGCGCTGCCTGCGTTTCGATCTGGAACGATCGTGGTACGATACAGGCAGCGGGATGCGCCGCCGACGCGCCCGGAAGGAGGGAGCGAACGTTATGTCCCCGACGCCAATGTTCAGATCGATCGACGAGCTGCAATCCGCGCTGGCCGCGCACGCCTATGTCGCCGATCGCTCGCTGGCGACCGCCGTTTATCTGGCGCTGAAGCTCGGCAAGCCGCTGCTGCTTGAGGGCGAGGCCGGTGTCGGGAAGACCGAGATCGCCAAGGTGCTGGCGCGGCTGCTCGACACGCGGCTGATTCGTCTCCAATGCTACGAGGGCCTCGATGTCTCGACGGCGGTCTATGAGTGGAATTTTCCTCGCCAGATGCTCTATCTGCGCGCCGCCGAGCTTGAGGGCGAGTCCAAAGATCGCGCGATCCACGATATTTTCGGCCCCGATTTTCTGCTCAAACGTCCGCTGCTTCAGGCGATCGAGAGCAGCGCGGAGGAGCGACCGCCGGTGCTGCTGGTCGACGAGCTTGATCGGGCCGACGATGAGTTTGAGGCGTTTCTGCTTGAGGTGCTGAGCGATTTTCAGATCTCAATCCCTGAGATCGGCACGATCGCCGCCGCGCGACCACCCGTGGTGGTGCTGACCTCCAACCGCACCCGCGAGATCCACGACGCGCTCAAGCGCCGCTGCCTCTATCACTGGATCGACTATCCCTCGATCCAGAAAGAGATCGAGATCGTCCACGCGCGCGTGCCCGGCATCGACGAGCGGCTGAGCCGTCAGGTAGTGGCCTTCGTTCACGAGCTGCGCAAGATGGACCTGTATAAGCTGCCGGGGATCGCCGAGACGCTCGACTGGGTGGCCGCGCTGACGGCGCTCGACCGTACGGCGCTGGATGTCGAGACGGTCGACGATACGCTCGGCGCGATCCTCAAGTATCAGGATGACATCGAGGCGGTGCGTAAGCGTGGCCTGCCTGCGCTGGTGGAGCAGGCGGGGTAGGAGCCGTCAGGCCGGGGGCGGGTGCCCCCCACAGATTTCTCTTCCTCCCCATCGCCTGCGCAGCGGGAGAGGGGTGGCCCCGCAGGGCCGGGGTGAGGTCCTGCAACTCGAAACTTGGAACTTTGAGCTGACTATGATGCCATCTCCGCTCACCGAGCATCATCTGCTCGATCACCTGCTGGCCTTCGGGCGGCTGCTGCGCCAGTTTGGCGTGGCGATCAATCCCGGCCAGATGCTCGACTTGCTGGCTGCGCTGGAGCATGTCGAGATCGGGCGGCGCGATGATGTCTATCTCACCTGCCGCACGATCCTGATCCGGCGGCGCGAGGACCTGCCGCTCTTCGACGAAGCCTGGGAGTTTTTCTGGGCCATGCAGCGCCAGGGCAAGGGCGGCGGCGTTGCGCTGCCCGACAGCCGCGTCAAAGAGGTGCGCATCCCACGGCGTTTGCAGCGCGATCGGCCTGAGCGGGCACACGACGATGAGCGTCCGCGCGAGGAGCAGGAAGAGATCGAGATCCAGATGTCGTTCAGCCGGAGCGAGCATCTGCGGCACAAGGATTTTGCCCAGTTCAACGCCGATGAGATGGAGCAGGCCCGCGCGCTGATCGCGCAGCTCGCCTACCGTATGTCGCTGCGCCCGGTGCGGCGCTGGATCGGCGGCAACGGGCGGCGGATCGATGTGCGGCGGACGCTGCGCCACACGCTGCGCAGCGGCGGCGAGATGGTGATGCTCTGGCGTAAAACCCGCCGCCTCAAGCAGCGTCCGCTGGTCGTGCTCTGCGACATCAGCGGCTCGATGGATCGCTACAGCCGGATTCTGCTGCAATTCGTCCACACGATCAGCATGGGCCTGCGCGATGTCGAGACGTTCGTGTTCGGCACGCGGCTCACGCGGATCACGCGGATGCTTGAGCACAAAGACATCGACGAGGCCGTGCAGGCGGTCGGCAGCGCGGTGCAGGATTGGAGCGGCGGCACGCGCATCGGCGACGCGATCAAAGAGTTTAATTTCAAGTGGGGTCGGCGCGTGCTCGGACGGGGCGCGGTGGTGCTGCTGATCAGCGATGGCTGGGATCGCGGCGATCCTGAGCTGCTGGGCCGCGAGATCGCGCGGTTGCAGCGCACCTCGTACCGGCTGATCTGGCTCAATCCGCTGCTGGGCATGCCCGGCTACCAGCCGCTGACACGCGGCCTGCAAGCGGCGCTGCCGCACGTGGACGATTTTCTGCCGGTGCATAACCTGCATAGCCTGGAGCAGCTCGGCGCGAAGCTGGCCGACACGCTGCGGCGGTAGCGTCCCATCAAGAGCAGGGAATAAAGATCGACACGAGGCGACACATTGCGGTCGCCCCGTGTGTGTGAGGGGTGAGGGTGATAGCTTAGAGCGCGCCCTCGGACCACGGACCCCAGATCGCGAATGTCAGGCCGGGGTTCTGGATGTTGACAAACAGCGTCTCGCCGTCGGGGCTGAATGTGGCACCGGCGAACTCGTTGGCCGAGCCGTTGACGTATGCCAGATTTTGCGCGATGTCGAAGATTCGCCCATCCTGCGTCAGGCCGCGCACATACTGATCGCCGCGTCCGTCTTCGCACAGCACCAGACCACCGCGCGGGCTGACACACAGGTTGTCGGGCGCGTCCAGCACGTCGGCGCTCGGCGACTCGAAGAGCAGGATCAGTTGTCCGCCGGAGTTGCCGCGTGGACGATACTCCCAGACCTGGCCCAGCCGCCGATCGCCGCCGCTCGTCGCGTTCAAGAAGACGCTGCCGTTGCCGTACCAGCAGCCCTCCAGCCGGGCGAAGGTCGCCGCGCCCTGAGCGATGCCCTGCTGATACACCGCCAGCGGATTGAGGTCGGCGTTGGTCGGATCGGGATCGGAGATGTCGACCCATGTCACCGGCAGCGGCTTGCCCATGCGCTGGCCCTGGCGCGTATCGTAGCCGGGACGGTCTTTGATCGCCAGCATTTGCAAGCGACCGCCTGCCGCCAGGTTGCCCGGCTGATCGGGGATGAAGCGGTAGAACCCGGCGCTGATCTGATCCTCGGTTTCATAGACGATGCCGGTGTCGGGATCGACCGCAACCGCCTCGTGGACGAAGCGGCCCATCGCCCGCAGCGCCACACCCGGTGTCTGATCGTCGGCTGCCGTGCTGACCTCGAAGCAGTAGCCGTGCTCCTGGGCAAAGCCGCCGCCGAAGAGCCGACCGCCGGGTCCGAAGAGCTTGCGCCGACCCAGCGTGGTTTCCTCGCAGCTAATCCACGTGCCCCACGGCGTGGGACCGCCCGCGCAGTTGACGAGCGTGCCGCCCAGGCTGACAAAATCGCCGACAAGCGCGCGCGTCTGCGGATCGACGATCAGCGTCGTCGTGCCGCCGCCCGCCAGCGGATCGTACGCCTTCGACTGATCGCCCATGGCTACGCCAGGCGTGCCGATCGGATTGCGGATCTCGTGGTTGCGAACCAGCCGGACCTGGCCGTTGACGGGAAACGCGGCCATGCCATCGAACACGGGCGGCGTCGGCCTGCCGTTCGACATGATCGAGCCGGTGCGGCTGAGCACGGTGTACTCGAAGCCTTCAGGCAGCGCCAGCAGCACCTCGCCGGTATTCCTGGCGGGCCTGGGATAGACCGGCCCATAGCCGCCGCTGCCCTTGTCGGCCCGGCCCGCGCCATCATGCGGCGCGGCAAGCGCGCCACGAGCAATCAACCCTTCCAGCCCGAACAATGCGCCGCTGGCAATCGCAGTGCGCCGTAGAAACGTTCGTCGGTCGATGTTCGTCACGTGAAGCTCCCTTTTCCTAACATGATCGGACATATTGGCTAGCTTGGTCTGAACTTGTGCAACGTTCATCCGCAGCATGCAGGGAGGATGCTGGGCAGCGCTCCTCAGGTGGGCGAGCGGCGTGGAGTGGAGCGGTGGGATGGCGCGGTCGTTCAGCAAAGCTATCGTTGATTCCTGCCGCTCAGGATTATAGTAGCATAGAGTTAAGCTAAAGTTAAGATGGTGTAAAAAATGTCCTGCTCGAATTGCCGGATCTGCCTGTCACGTTTCGCCCGCGTCGTTCGTCTTCTTTGTATAAGGAGGAACGTATGACGTACCTACAACGAAAACGACGTATTCTGATCCTCGGCGGAGGATATGCTGGTTTGATCGCGGCGGCACGGAGCGCGCGTGCCGGATCGGCGGAGATAACGCTGGTGAATGCGCGGCCTGAGTTCGTGCAGCGGATTCGGCTGCATGAGGCGCTGGCGGGCTCGTCGCCGCGCACGCTGGCGCTCGCGCCCGCGCTGGCACGGCGCGGCGTTCGGTTCGTGCAGGGGTTTGTGGAGCAGCTACAGCCCGACCGGCAGCGGGTCGTTGGGCGTGATAGCGCGGGCAATCGCCTTGAGCTAGGCTACGACGAGCTGATCGTCGCGCTTGGCAGCCGCACCGCCGCGCCTACGCCGGATGTTGCGGCGCACACGGTTCGGCTCGACGATCAGGCGGCAGCGCAGGCCGCGTCCGAGCAGATCCGGCAGGTCGCGCGGCGCGGCGGGCGGGTGCTGATCGTCGGCGCGGGCCTGACCGGCATCGAGACGGCGGCGGAGCTGGCCGAGCGCTTTCCGACGCTGCGTGTCGGCCTGACGACGAATGGGCGGATCGGCGAGGGCTACTCCGCTGAAGGCGAGCATTATCTCCGCCAGCGATTGGCGCGGCTGGGCATCGAGGTCTGGGAGCAGACCCCGATCACGGGCGTCGAGCAGGGCCATGCCTGGACGGCGAGCGGCACGGTGCTCCCCTTCGATATGTGTGTATGGTGCGGCGGCTTCGAGGCACCGCCGCTGGCGCGTGAGGCCGGTCTTCAGGTCGACAGCGATGGCCGGGTCGTGGTCGATGCGGTGCTGCGGGCCGTCGATCAGCCCAACATCTTCGCAGTTGGCGACGCCGCGGCGATCACCGTGGGGGGGAAAACGATCCGCATGGCCTGTGCGAGCGCGCTGCCGATGGGCGGGCATGTCGGCGACAATATCCGGCGGCTGCTGCGCGGCGCGGAGCTGAAGCCCTTCGACCTGGGCTTTGCCGCCCGCTGCATTAGCCTGGGGCGACGCGATGGGCTGGTGCAGTGGACCACCCTCGACGACACTGCGCGGCCCAAGATCTGGACCCAGCGCCGCGCGGTGTACAGCAAGGAGCTGATTTGTCGGGCGACCTATACGATCGTGGCGCAGGAGCTACGGCTTGGCATTCCGCTCTATCACTGGGTGGGCAGCGGCAAGGCTCAGGGGGAGATCGGCCAGGCTGCGGGCAGAGCACAGGAGATCTCGGCATGATCGACGCGGATGGACCGGTCGGGGAGCGCCGCACGCCGGACACGGCGCTAGCGATGTTCGAGCGGGAGCGCCGTCGGCTCTTCGGCATCGCCTACCGGATGCTCGGCTCGGTAAGCGAGGCGGAAGATATTGTGCAGGATGCGTACGTGCGCTGGCATGCCGTCGCGCATGAGCGCGTCGAGAATGCGTCGGCGTTTCTGGTGCGGCTGGTCACGCGGCTCTGCATCGACGCGCTGAAGTCGGCGCGCAACCGGCGTACCGACTATGTCGGGCCGTGGCTGCCGGAGCCGTTCCTTGTCTCCGATGGGCACGCCGATCATCCGGCTGCGATGCTGGAGCTGGCCGACGATCTCTCGATGGCGTTTCTGCTGCTGCTGGAGCGGCTGACGCCGGTGGAGCGGGCGGTATTTCTGCTGCACGAGTCGTTTGGCTTCAGCTACGGCGAGATCGCGCAGGTGATCGGCAAGTCGGAGCAGAACTGTCGGCAGATCGCCCGCCGGGCTCGTCAGCACCTCGACACAGGGGGGCATCTTGCGCCCGCCGATCCGCAGGAGCACGATCTGCTGCTCCATCACTTTTTGCGTGCCACCCGCGACGGCGACGTGCAGGGCATGGTCCAGCTTCTGGCCCACGATGCTGTGCTCTACGCCGACAGCGGCGGCAAGGCGCTTGCCGCGCGCAACCCCATCAGCGGCGCGGATCATATCGCGCGCTACCTGATCGGGCTGGACCGCAAGTTCGTGGGACAGCTTGAGGTGCGGCTGGCGACGATCAACGGTCGGACCGGCATGCTGATCTATATCGACGGGCAGTTGCAGAATGTGGTCAGCCTGCTGATCGTCGATGGCAAGATCCAACGGCTATTTCTGGTCGTCAATCCCGACAAGCTGCCGCACGGCCCGTACGAGCGGCTGGCCGATTAAGATTGCGGTGGTTCAGGTCAAGCGCTGGCGGTCACACCGACCGCCAGCGCTTTGTACGTGGTCATGTGGCTCTATGCTGTCTAACGCTGTAAAATCTATGCGCGATTAGCTTGCAGGGACAATCGGTTGACGAACTGCACCGTGAGTCTGCTGCTTCAGCGGAAGACTACCCGGATCTCTCGCAGAGCGAGGCGAGGAGCCTGAAAGACCTTAGCGTATGCCAAACGGATCTCAACCGCTGCAATCTCCCACCGTGTCGATCGTCGAGCGTGTGCCGACTGTGGAGGAGTACCTGCGAGCGATCACGGCGGTCGGCTGGCGGCGGCGTGAGCAGCGCGCCGTCGAGCTAGCCCTGAGCAATTCGCTCTATGCCGTCTGCGCCCAGGCGGACGATCAAACCGTTGGCTTCGGGCGGGTGATCGGCGATGGCGGGCTGCACCTGTACCTGACCGATGTGGTGGTTGTGCCCGAATACCAGGGCCGTGGCATTGGCAGCCGCATCGTGGCGGCGCTGACCCGCTTCGTCGAGGCGATGCCGTATCGCAACCTGATCGTCGGCGTCATGCCAACGCCGGGCTTGCAGCGCTTCTACGAGCGACACGGGTACAAGGCTCAGCCACCCCATAGCCCGGCGATGTCCAAGTGGATCAACCGGAGCGACGAGTGAGCCGCGCTCGTGAAGGCGAGAAAGTTGCTAGATCACCGCGCTATGAAACCGACAAGTAACTGCCACACCTGGTGAAAGAGCTATGACACGTAGGCGAGCCGAGCACCACCCACCCGCGCGGCCCGAAGCGCTGCGCTACGAGGCGGAGGTTATTCCCGGCCTGGAAGCGATTGCCGCCGACGAGCTTCAGCGTCGGCTGCGGCGGCATGTGACGATCGAGGCGCAGGCTAAGGAGGGGCTGATTCCGATCCGCTACGGCGGCGATCCTGCCGCGCTGCTCGATCTGCAAACCGTGCTGGCGGTCTACGAGTGCCGCCGTTTCGCGGTGCCGCGTCCAAAGGCGCTGCTCGGACAGTCGTCGTTCGATACGCTGCTGAGGATGATCGCCGACGTGCGCGATCTGCATCCACGCGGCGCGTTCCGGACCTTTCGGATCAGCGCGGCAGGCCAGGAGTCGTCGGTGATGCTGCGGCTGCGCGACGAGATCGCGCGCGCTACGGGGCTAGCGTACACGCCCGAAGAAGGCGATCTGCTGCTGCGGCTGCGGCGCTCGCTGGGTGATGCCGAGGGCTGGGATGCCCTGCTGCGTCTGTCGCCGCGTCCGCTCTCGGTGCGTCCCTGGCGAGTCTGTAATCTGCCGGGCGCGCTCAACGCCTCGGTCGCCCATGCGATGGCGCTGCTGTCTCACCCGCATCCCGACGACACGGTGCTGAATCTCTGCTGCGGCTCCGGCTCGCTGCTGATCGAGCGGCTGCTGGCCGCGCCCGCGCGCATCGGCGTGGGCTGCGACATCGATCCGGCGGCGCTGGCGTGCGCTCGTGAAAACGTGGCGGCCAGCGATGTGCAGGCCATCCGGCTGGAAGCCTGGGACGCGGGCGATCTTCCCACGCCCGACGGATGGGTTGATGCGATCCTGGCGGACCTGCCCTTCGGCCAGCTGGTCGGCTCCCACGCGACGAATACTGTGCTCTATCCTCGCATTCTGCGTGAGGCCGCGCGCGTCACGATCGGCGGCGGCGTGTTCGTGGCGATCACGCAGGACATTCGGCTGTGGGAGGGACTGGTCGCGGATGCCGCCGCCGACTGGACGCTGGATCATGTGCTGCCGATCAAGCTGCCGTTCGGCGGCGGACATTTGCGTCCGCGCATCTACGTGCTGCGCCGCAAAGGCTGATGCCGGAAGCGCCAGAGAGCTGGCATATTTTTTGATATACGTGGCTCGGCCCGCAAACGCAGAGGAGATCGGATCAGAGATTCATGACACAGCAAGAAAGCGTATTTGCCCAGGAGGTCGGCGCTGGGCTGGACAAGCACGCGCTGCCCGCGTACGCGCCGATGCTGGCCGCGTATCATCGCGCGTGTGCCGCCGAGCTGCGCGCGATCGTGGGGGAGCTACCGCTGCGCGAGGGAGATCGCGTGCTCGACATGGCCTGCGGCGATGGCGTCTACTCGGTGTGGCTGGCGGAGCATGTCGGGGCGGATGGCCGCGTGATCGGCGTGGATATTGCGCCCGCGTACATCGAGGCGGCGCGCGAGCGGGTCCGCAGCAGCGCTGTCGCCGGGCGGATCGGCTTCGAGGTCGGGAGCATCGACGGACTGCCCTTCCCTGACGATCAGTTCGATCTGGTCTGGTGCGCGCACAGCCTGTACAGCCTGCCCGATCCGGTCGCCGCGCTGCGCGAGATGCGCCGCGTAGTGCGGCCTGGCGGCACGGTCGCCATTCTGGAGAACGACTCGGTGCATCATCTGCTGCTGCCGTGGCCCGCCGAGCTTGAGCTGACGGTGCGCAAGGCGCAGCTTGAGGCGCTCGAAGCGCAGACGCAGATGACCGGCAAGTTTTATATTGGCCGCAATCTGTGCAGCACGTTCGATATGGCTGAGCTGGCACGGTGCAGCATCAAGACCTACACGATCAACCGGGGAGCGCCGCTGAGCGACGACGAGCGAACGTTTCTCCAGGGCTATCTCACCGATCTGCGCCAGCGCGCGGAGCGCTACCTCGAACCGGCGGCCCGCGAGGCGTTCGATATGCTGATCGATCCTCGCTCCGAGGTGTATCTGCTCGATCGCCCCGACTTTTTCATGAGCGTGCTTGAGATCGTCGCGTGCGGGAAGAAGGTCTAACCTTTGGACACAGGCACGGTGGGCGGTGCTACGATAACCCATCGTTTTAGAGGGTGATAGCTTCCGTAGGGGCATATTGCAATACGCCCCCACCAGATTTTCGATGCTCACATGTCTGGATCGATCACGCGCCGACGACGGGCTGGCGTAGCGCTTCGGCGACGAGCGCCGCGCAGCGCTCGCCGCTGGTTATCGCGCCGTTAATGCTGCTGGCTTCGGTCCACTCGGCGGCGACGAACAGGCCCGGCTGCTCGGTGCGATTATCCGGCAGCGTGCCGAAGATGCCGGGCGGCTGCCGAAACTGCGCGTAGCGAATGCGATATACGCGCAGCGGGAAGTAGCCCAGCAGCGCCTGAAGCGCCGCCTGATCGCCCGCAAACATACGCCGCAGATCGCGCATGACCTCAAGCGCCAGTTGTCCGTCGTCCATGTCGGGCACGTCCAGCACGGTCGCGCTCAAGAGGTGGCGCTCCGGCGGCGTGTAGCCCGGCACGACGTTGCTCAACTGCTGGGCGTTGTTCACAAACGCATCCGATGCGGCGTTGAGCACGATCTTACGGCTGGTGTAGAGCGGCTCCAGGCCAGCGAAATAGACGGCGGCGGTTTGAAGCGCTCCCTGCGGCGTAGCCAGGTCGGCGAGCTGCGCGGCACTCGGCGCGTCCGTCGCCAGCACGACAGCATCGGCCCGCAGCTCCTCGCCGTCGTCCAGCCGCACGCCGGTGACACGACCGCCCTCCCGCAGCAGCGCGACGACCCGCGTGTTGCAGCGGATCTGCTCCGCTGATCGGAGCGGCGCTGCAAGCTGCCTGGTGATCGCGCCGATCCCGGCGGCGGGCAGCGTGGTCCTGCCGCTCGCCAGCATCCGAAAGTAGAAGCGAAACGCAGCGGCGGTCGTGCTCAGGTCGCGCGTGAGGAAGATGCCGCCGAAGAAGGGGCGGAAGAAGCGGTCGATCGTCCGCTCGCTAAAGCCCTCGGCGCGCAGATACTCCAGCGTGCTCTGTGTATCCGGCTCGGCGTCCTGATCCGTCTCAGCGCCGCGCAGCGTGAGCGCCAGCCGCAGCGTGCGCAGCTTGTCGGCGGGCGGGATCGCCAGCGTGAGCGCCGCACGCGACACGTCGCGCCAGTTTCGATCGCGCAGCGGATCGGTTAGAACCGTCTGCTGGCCGCTGTAGCTGATGATCGCGCCGGGCTCGAACGGGCGCAGATCGAGCGCCGCCAGGTCCAGGTTACGCCGCACGGCAGGATAGGCATCGAAGAGCACCTGAAAGCCTCGATCAAGCGTGAAGCCCTCGACGCGATCCGAGCGTACGCGCCCGCCGACGTCGTCCGAGGCTTCGAGCACAGTGACAGGTATCTGCTGCTGGTGCAGGTGCCGGGCGCAGGTCAGCCCTGCAAGACCGGCCCCGACGATCAAAACGCGCATCGCTGTTGCTCCTTCCGTTCACCTACGATCTATGATACGCGATTCCGACGAGCGCAAAATACCTTCCCGCCTGACGAGTCGTTTTCTGCTCATCGCCTGCTCACGCGCCTTGACAATGGCTTAACGTTTGGCATACACTCTAGGCGCTTCGAGAGGAACTATGCCGCAGCGCCGGATCAAGCCGATCGTGACGGTGGCGCTGGCGATTGAGGAGCCGAGCCGCAGATGAGCGCGCTCTAGGGCGCGCTCGCCAGGAGAGGGGCAGGAATCATGCATCCGCGTATCATCGATGAACTCCGCGCGATCGTCGGGACTCATGGCTTGATCGCCGAGCCTGAGCAGTTGCGGACCTACGAGTGCGATGGCCTGACGAACTTGCGGGTGGTGCCCTCGGCGGTGGTGCTGCCCGCGTCGGGCGAGCACTTGCAGGCGGTGGTGCGCGTCTGCCACCGCGAGCGCATCCCATTCGTGGCGCGCGGCTCCGGCACCGGCCTCAGCGGCGGCGCGCTGCCGGTCGAGGGCGGCGTGGTGATCAGCCTGTCCCGCCTGAATCGCATCCTTGAGGTCGATATTCCCAACGCGCGAGTCGTGGTCGAGCCGGGCGTGATCAACCTCGACGTGACGGAGCGCGTGGCTCCGTTTGGCTATTTTTACGCGCCAGATCCGTCATCACAGTCGGTCTGCACGATCGGCGGGAACGTCGCGGAAAACTCAGGCGGCGCGCACTGCCTCAAGTACGGCTTCACCGCGAATCATGTGCTGGGCCTGAAGCTGGTGCTGCCCGACGGCGAGATCGTCCAGCTTGGCGGCAAGACGCTCGATCCGCCCGGCTACGATCTCATGGGCGTCTTCGTCGGCTCCGAGGGCACGCTCGGCATCGCCACCGAGATCACGCTGCGCGTCGTCAAGCGACCGGAGGTGGTGCAAACGCTGCTGGCGGCGTTTCACTCGACCGACGAGGCGGGCGCTGCCGTGAGCGAGATCATCGCCGCCGGGATCTTGCCCGCCGCGATCGAGATGATGGACGCGCTGAGCATCCAGGCGGCTGAGGCCGCCGTCCACGCGGGCTATCCCCAGTGCGACGCCCTGCTGCTGGTGGAGCTGGACGGTCCCGCCGCCGAGGTCGCGCTGTCGATGGAGCGCGTCACCGAGATCTGTCGCGGATGTGGCGCGTGGGAGATCCGCCTGGCGCAATCCGAGGCCGAGCGGATGGTCGTCTGGAAGGGCCGCAAAGCCGCCTTCGCCGCGATGGGCCGGGTCGCGCCCGACTACATCGTGCAGGATGGCGTGATCCCGCGCACGGCCTTGCCGCGCGTGCTGCGCGAGATCCGGCAGCTCAGCGAGGCAGCCGGGCTGCGCGTCGCGAATGTGTTTCACGCGGGTGACGGCAACCTGCATCCGCTGGTGCTCTACGATCGCAGCGTGCCCGGCCAGGAGCACATCGCCGAGACGCTGGCCTTCGACATCATCAAGCTATGCGTGCAGGCGGGCGGCTCGATCACCGGCGAGCATGGCGTTGGTCGCGAGAAGCAGAAGTATATGTCCACGATGTACGCCGAGCCCGATCTCGACACGATGCAACTGGTGCGCTGCGCCTTCGACCCGCAGCATCTCGCCAATCCCGACAAAGTCTTCCCGCGACCCCGGCTCTGCGCCGAAAAACAGGGCCGCTACGAGCCGCATCCGCTCGAACAGGCAGGCGTGGCGGAGTTGTTCTGAGCGCAGGAACAAGGGACCAAGAAGAACAAAGAACAAAGGGATAAGAACCAAGAACCGGAAACTCAGAACTCGAAACTCGCATAAGGAGCAGAGAGCGCCGATGATGGTAGACGCCGAAACGTTGCAAGCCGATCTGCGCGCGCTTGTGGGAGCGGAGCACGTGCGTCCGGCGACGGCTGCCGACGCGATCGACGGCGTACCGGCGCAGGTGGTAGTCGAGCCGGGCGACGCGGCGGAGGTCGCGGCGGTGCTGCGCCTTGCCAGAGATGCAGGATTATCTGTCGCGCCGCGCGGCGGCGGCTCCAAGCTGGGCTGGGGTAATCCACCACGGCGCGTCGATCTGATCCTTTCAACTCGTCGTCTCGATCGGGTGGTGGAGCACGCCTGGGCCGATATGACCGCCACGGTGCAGGCGGGCTGTACGGTGGCGCAGCTTCAGCGCGTGCTGGCCGAGCATGGTCAGCGGCTAGCGCTCGATCCGCTCTGGCCCGCTACGGCGACGATCGGCGGCATCCTGGCGACCAACGACAGCGGCGCGCTGCGGGCGCGCTTCGGCACGCTGCGCGATCTCGTGCTGGGCGTGACGATCGCGCTGCCGGATGGGACGCTGGCCCGCAGCGGCGGGAAGGTGGTCAAAAACGTGGCGGGCTACGATCTGCCCAAGCTGATGACGGGCGCGCTCGGCACGCTGGGCGTGATCACCGAGGCCACGTTTCGGCTCTACCCGCTGCCGTCGCATGTGTCCTGTGTGCGCCTGAGCGCATCCGAGGTGAGCGCGCTTCACCCGGTGCTGCTGCGCGTCCTCGATTCGACGCTGGCACCGAGCGGCGTGCAGCTCCACGCGCGGCAGGGCGCAGCGCCCGCGCTCGATCTCCGCTTCGAGGGCATCGCCGCCGCGCTCGACGCGCAGCTAGAGCAGCTCGCGCGGCTTGCGCCCGGCATCGCCTCCCAGCCGCTCGCTCCCGAAGCCTGGCCGACCGCCGAGCCGCTGTGGGACGACGCGGATCTGGCGCTGATCTGCAAAGCGAGCGTGCTGCCCGCGCAGCTTGACGCGCTGGTGCAGACGATTCGGCGCGTGTCGGCTCCGCTGCGGCTATCGTGGGAGCTGCTCGCGCAGGCAGCGGGCGTGGGCTGGCTGCGGCTTGCGGCCACGAACGAGCAGGCGCTGCTGGCGGCGCTGAGCATCCTGCGGGCCGAAGTCGGACGGTTGCATGGCTCGCTCGCGGCGCTCCATGCGCCGTCTGCCGTGAAAGCGCGCTTGGATGTGTGGGGCGCGGATGAAAGCGCGCTGCCGCTGATGCGGCGTGTCAAAGAGCAGTTCGATCCGCAGCGCGTGCTTAACCCAGGACGTTTTGTAGGAGGCATCTGATGGCGCAGGCCGTGAGCGAAGATACCCGCAGCCCGATCAGCATCTTCGACGAGTTTCATCCGCCGTCGCCGGAGCTGATCGACGACTGTGTCCACTGCGGCTTTTGCCTGCCGACCTGTCCGACGTATCTGCTGTGGGGCGAGGAGATGGACTCGCCGCGCGGGCGGATCTATTTGATGAAGCTCGGCAACGAGGGCAGGGCCGCGCTGACCGATACGTATGTGAGCCATTTCGATCAATGTCTGGGCTGCATGGCCTGCCTGACAGCCTGCCCGTCGGGCGTGCAGTACGACAAGCTGATCGAGGCCACGCGCGCGCAGATCGAGCGCAACTATCCACGCTCGCTGCCCGACAAGCTCTTTCGGCGGATGCTGTTTGCGCTCTTTCCGTATCCCAACCGGCTGCGCGTGCTGGCCGCGCCGCTGTGGCTCTATCAGGCGTCGGGGCTGCGGCAGGTCGTCCAGCGATCGGGCGTGTTGAATGTGCTTCCCGCGCGGCTCAAGGCGATGGAGACGCTCCTGCCGCCGATCTCGCTCGGCGCGCTGCGCGCCAACGTGCCGCCGCGCACCGCCGCGAATGGCACGCGCAGGCGGCGGGTTGGGCTGCTGCTGGGCTGCGTGCAGCGTGTCTTTTTCGGCGATGTCAACGCCGCGACCGCTCGGGTGCTGGCCGCCGAAGGCTGCGAGGTCGTCGCGCCGCCGGAGCAGGGCTGCTGTGGCGCGCTGATGGTCCATGCCGGGCAGGAGCAGGGCGCGCTCGATCTGGCGCGGCGGATGATCGACGTGTGGGAGCGCGCCGATGTGGATACGATCGTGATCAACGCGGCGGGCTGCGGCTCGACGCTCAAGGAGTATGGCTACCTGCTGCGCGACGATCCGGCCTACGCCGAGCGGGCCAGAACGTTCGCCGCCAGGTGCAAAGATATTTCCGAGGTGCTGGCGGACTTGGAGCCGCGCGCGCCGCGCCATCCGCTGCATCTGCGCGTGGCCTACCACGACGCCTGCCATTTGCAGCACGCGCAGGGCGTGCGCGCCGCGCCGCGTACGGTCTTAGGCACGATCCCCGGCCTTGAGATCTGTGAGATCCCCGAAGCGGCGATCTGCTGCGGCTCGGCGGGCGTTTACAATCTGGTGGAGCCGGAGCCAGCCCAGCAGCTCGCCGACCGCAAGGTGCAGCATGTGCTCTCAACCGGGGCAGAGCTGCTGGCGACGAGCAATCCCGGCTGTTTGCTGCAAATCATGAACGGCTTGCGGCGCGCGGGCCGTCCCATGCCTGCGGTTCATCCCGTCGAGCTGCTCGACGCCTCAATTCGCGGCGTGCTGCCGGCGGCTCTGGCGCGGCGCTAGCATAGCACATAGTGCGACAGGCTCCCATCCGTCGATGGGAGCTTTTTTGGTGGGTAAATAACCACCTGCGATGACCAAATATTCACGATGCGCTCGCCGCTCGCTCCTACACTATACGTAACGTGGTACGGAGCAGGGTGTAGGTAGACGACCATCACCTCGATACCACAAGGAGGAAGATCATGCGAACGCGGATTATTATTGTAGCCGCTGTGGCATTTGTCGGTTTTTACCTTTTCCGCCTGGGCACGGCTTCGGAGACGCTCGGCGGTGGGATGCAGGCGCTGGCACTGCTGGCAGGGCTGGTGCTGTTTGTCGGCTCAGGATGGTGGCTGATGCGCGATTACGACCCGCGCCAGGACACCATCGCGGTTCGCAATCCCACCATCACCCATTTTCTCTTCGAGAGTCCGCGCTCGGCACCGCTCTGGCTTGGCGCGCGTGTGTACCTGGGCTATGAGTGGTTCGATGCCGGGCGGCACAAGATCATCGATCCTAAGTGGATGGAGGGCACGTCGCTCAGGGCCTACTGGGAGCGAGCCGCAAGCATTCCCGAACAGGGCCGTCCGCCCGTGACGTACGACTGGTATCGCGACTTCTTGCAGGGGCTGCTCAACGGCGGTCATGAGACGTGGTTTGCTCCGCTGGTTGCCTTTGGAGAGCTGCTGGTAGGCGTTGCGCTGATCGTCGGCGCGCTCGTGGGCGTCGCAGCCTTCTTCGGCGCGTTGATGAATATGAGCTTCATGCTGGCAGGCTCCGCATCGACCAACCCGCTGCTCTTCACGCTCGCGATTGGGTTGATCCTGGCCTGGAAAGTGGCCGGATACATCGGCGTCGATCGGTTCTTGCTGCCGGTCCTTGGCGCTCCGTGGAGCCCCGGCACGTTCTTCCAGAGGCCACAGGCTGGCGTCACCACATGACCGAAACACGCTAAGCGCGCATCTCTACAGCTCGCCAGCCCCGGCGTCATCCGACAACGCCGGGGCTGGTGTTGTTGCGCGCCACGCAGGCATCGTCGATCGCGCTGCTTACGGCTGGATTGTCGTTTTATCCGCAGCCGTTTATACTTGTCCCCCGCGACGAGGCCGCTGCTGCCGACCATCGTGTGTGCCAGCGGATGGCCCGGCAGATAATCGGCAGCCGCCATCCACGCCTGTACTCAAGGATCGAGCTATGCTGATACGGATTAAAAATACGCTCCACGCGCCGGATCGATGGAGCCGAATTCGAGATTTTCTGCTTGCAACGCTGCTGTTCAGGCTGCCGGTCGGGCTGCGTAAGCGGGTTTTTGGCGGCGAGCAGCACTATTGCCCGCTGTGTCGGAGCAGCGTTCGCCGCTTCCTGGCGCTGCATCGTCCGTATCATGCCTGGTGCCCGATCTGCCGATCGTTGCAGCGTCACCGCTGGGTCTGGCTTTGCTTGCAGACCCAGGCTGATCTGCTGCGCTCGGAGCGCAGGCGGCTGCTGCATATCGCGCCGGAGCCTGCGCTGGCGGCGAAGTTCAAGGCGCTGCCGCACATCGAGTACGTGAGCGCCGATCTCTACGATCCACAGGCGATGATCACCATGGACCTGTGCGCCATTCCTGCCGCCGCCAGCAGCTTCGATCTAGTCTACTGTAGCCATGTGCTGGAGCACGTGCCCGATGATCGGCAGGCGATGCGTGAGCTGTATCGCGTTCTGGCGAGCACGGGACAGGCGATCATCCTGGTGCCGATTTTTGGGGAGCAGACCTTTGAAGATCCATCGATCACCGACCCGATCGAGCGCGAAAAGCTCTTCGGGCAGCACGATCATGTGCGGCGCTACGGGCACGACTTCAGCGATCGGCTGGCCGAGGCGGGCTTCGATGTGTTCTCGATCAGGCCGGAGGATCTGGTCAGCGCCGCCGAGATCGAGCGGATGGGGCTTTCGCACGGCGAGGCGATCTTCTTCTGTCGGCGGTAGATCGTCGCTCTGGTGGCGATCGGCGTTGAGCTGGCGCTGAAAGAGCTTGCGGGCGTCAATATTCCCGAACTGCTCCAGTTTGCGATCTCAGCGGCGATTCTCGGATCGGTGTTTGTGATGGGCCGTATCGTTCGACCGCTTCCGGTGTATACCCAGTCGATGTGGCTCTGTAAGTTCCTGGGCTAGTCCAGGCAGCGCGAGGATCGACGCCGAATTGCTACTACCGATGCATCGTGATACACTCACATCCGTCGTACAGTCTGCGGATGTGAGTTTTGCTAGGTGTGGCATGAGTAAGAAGCAGGACAATCTTGATCATCTGGTCGATGCGATGCCGGATCAGACGCTCGATCCGGCTAGGTCGGCAGCGCTCCAGGGCACAGGCCGGAGTATGCTACGGCTGAGGATTACGCCGAAGTATGCCGCTGGCATGGATACTCCCGTGCCGCTCTATAAAATCCTCCGCATCATCTTTGCCACCCTGGACCGCAAGCGTGAGCATATCCTGGTGCTTGCCCTGGATGAGGCGCGCGACATCATCGGCTATGAGACGATCGTATCCCGCAGCCGGGATTGCGCGGCTCTCGATGCCACGGCGATTTTTCGCAAGATCGTGGTGCTGCGCGCGATGGGCGTGGTCGTCGCACACAGCCACTTGTCGGAGCAGCTCGATCCCTCCGAGGGCGACGCGCTGATCACCGCCAGGCTGATGGACGGCTGTCGCAAGCTCGATGTCGAGCTGCTCGATCATATTATCTACACCCAGAAGGGCTACACCTCGCTGCGGGAGGTCGCCCCACATTTGTTTGCCTAGCGATGGTGATCGAAGCAGGGGACGCACGCCCCCTGCTCGTCCGTTGCCGCTGCGCTAGCGCAGAATCACGTAATCCGTTGACCAGCGGTTTGAGTTCAAAGTTCGAGTTGCAGGCCCTCTCCCACGGCAGTGGGAGAAGGGAGCCGTTGGTGCTCGGCCCTTGGTTCTCGCTTTAGTCGCTTGTTCTTGCGATCCCTTGCTCTTTCGTCGCTCGCTAGCGCCCGTGCTCTTGCTCGATCGTGCCACGCCAGCCGCCAGTCTCATGCCCGCGCGACTCGATGAACTTCTTGAAGCGCTCAAGATCGCCCTCAACGCGGCGCTCCACAAAGCCGAGCGCGCTGCCGACGTTTTCGACCACGCCCTGGGGATCGTAGTCGAGCTGCAACATCACGCGCGTCTTGTTATCGTCGAGGTGGTGGAACGTGACCACACCGGCGTTGCGTGCGCCCGTCGTGTTCGTCCAGGCCACGCGCATATCCGGCTCTTGCTCCGTGATCACCGCGTCCCACTCTTCTTCCTTGCCCGCGATATTCGCGCGCCAGTGCAGGCGCTTATCATCGAGCTGCTTGACCTCCTGCACGCCTTCCATGAATTTTGGAAACTCCTCGAACTGGGTCCACTGGTTGTAGGCTGCGCGCACCGGCACATTCACGTCGATCGATTTTTCAATGTTCGCCATACCTCATCCCTCCAGCTAATGGTTTAGATATGGCAAATCATGTGCAAAAGCTGTGCCATGAGTTCGTAAGGCGTGGCGGTGTGGCGTGCCCTCGCCAGCGCTCTGGAAGATCATCAAAATCATTAAACCCGTGCAGCCCTTACTACCGGGGATAAAGAGGTTAGCAGGGAGAGTTACCAAATGCATATTGTCGTGTGGGTTGCGCTCCACTATAGTGCGATGTGCCATACCGACCGAATACCATCCCCCTCCATGCTGCCCTGATGCTTGTATCGAAAAGGAGGACGTGGCTTTAGCGCCACGTGCTACGATGAGTTACCCTTCCCTACCACCAACAGACGAAGACGTCGACCTGCTGCGGCAGCGCATCGATGAGCTGGAGCGGGCGTTATCGAAGTATCAGGATATTGCCGCCAGGCTGCGCGCGAGCGAAGCAATGCGCACACGTGCCGAGGATCGCTTCCGCAGGCTGATCGAGTCCGCCCCGGATGCGATCATTATCACCGACCAGGCAGGATTTATGCTGCTGGTCAACCATCAGGTCGAGGATCTCTTCGGGTATGATCGAAACGAGCTGCTCGATCAGTCGGTCGATATACTGCTGCCTGAGCGGTTCCACAAGCGGCATGTCACTCATCGCAGCAACTATGTCTCAGATCCGCACCTCCGCCCGATGGGCTTTGACCTGGATCTCGTCGGTCGGCGCAAGGACGGCAGCGAGTTTCCGATCGAGATCAGCTTGAGCCCGCTGGAAAGCGAGGACTCTATACAGATTATTTGCAGTGTTCGTGATATTACCGTCCGCAAACGGGCTGAGGAGGAGCGCCAGCGGCTCCAGAACGAGATGATTCAGGTGCAGGAGGCTACGCTGCGCGAGCTGTCCACGCCGCTGATCCCGATCAGCGATCAGGTGGTAGTCATGCCGCTGATCGGCGCGATCGACTCGCGGCGGGCACAGCAGATCGTCGAGACGCTGCTGGAGGGTGTCTCCGAGCGCCGTGCCGAGACGGCGCTGATCGACATCACGGGCGTGTCGGTGGTCGATACGCAGGTTGCAAATATTCTGGTCCAGGCTGCGCAGGCGGTGCAGTTGCTCGGCGCGCGCGCGGTGCTCACCGGCATTCGTCCGGAGATCGCGCAGATTCTGGTCAGCCTGGGAGTTGATCTCGGCACCCTGGAGACGCGCGCCGATCTTCAGAGCGGCATCGCCTACGCCGTCGAGCAGTTCCGAGGCGGCAGCGGGCTGCGATTCAAAGTCCGCCCGTAAGGTTGCAGACGATCGCCGCGCATGGTGTATACTCTGCTGTCAAGCGAGATCACCGTGAGGAGAGACGATCGTGACGAATACGCAACCGCGCCGTACGGAGCTGGCGGTGCCGGGCAGCAACCCCAGGTTTATCGCCAAAGCGCTCACGACCAGCGCCGATCTGGTTTTTCTGGATCTTGAAGACTCGGTCGCGCCCGACCAGCGACCGCAGGCGCGTCAGCAGATCATCAAAGCGCTCAACGAGAACGACTGGGGCGGCAAAATTCGCGCCGTGCGGGTCAACGCGACGACCTCGCAGTGGTTCTACGACGATCTGATCACGGTGGTCGAGGGCGCGGGGCACAATCTCGACGTGGTCGTTCTGCCCAAGGTCAACCTGCCGGGCGATGTCTATATGCTCGATATGCTGCTGAGCCAGATCGAGATGAAGCAAGGCTTGACCCGTCCCATCGCGATCGAAGCGCAGATCGAGAGCGCGCAGGGCATGGCCCATGTCGAGCAGATCGCCACGGCGAGCCGCCGCCTGGCGGCGCTGATCTTCGGGCCGGGCGATTTCGCGGCGTCGATCGGCGCTCCCATGCTGACGATCGGCGAGCATGTGACGCAGTATCCGGGGCATATCTGGCACGCCGCGCTGAGCCGGATGGTCGTCGCGGCCAAGGCTGCCGGGCTGGAGGCGATCGACGGGCCGTACGGCGTGTACACCGACGCCGAGGGTCTTAAGACGAGCGCGATGCTGGCGCGTATGCTCGGCTGCGACGGCAAGTGGGCGATCCATCCCGGTCAGATCGAGCCGATCAACACGATCTTCTCGCCCACGGAGCAGGAGTTGGCCCGCGCGCAGCAGATCCACGATCGCTACCAGCAGGCGCTAGGCGGCGAGTCGCGCGGCGCGGTGTCGCTGGACGGCGATCTGATCGACGCGGCCTCGCTCAAAATGGCCGAGCGCGTGCTGGCAAAAGGCCGTGCGGCGGGCCGGGGGCGATAAAGAAACCAGGACTTACGCAGTGGCCGCATTGTCTTCGGCAGAGCGGTACGGCATTGGTCAAGGTTGTGTTGTGTGCCACAGCAGCGAATCTTCCTTGCTGCCGCAGGCTAAAAGCCGCTCCAAGAACAGTTTTTTTGCGTAACTCCTGCAAAGAACAAGACGAGAACCACCAACCAAGCGCTGAGAGCTGAATAAAAGAACACGAGCACAAAAGAACAAAACGTTCAACCTCCTTGCTCCTTTGTTTCCTTGCGCTCCGGACCTCTGAATTCCTGGAAAAGCAAGCGGGCGGCATTCGTCTCAACGAATGTCGTCTTTATGCTACAATTCGCCCTCATGACGGCTTCTTATTCTTATGATCCGGCGGGCACCGAGCCCTTTCCAAATACCGGCACCTTGATGATGATCGGCGGTGCGGAAGATAAAGTCGGCAATCGCACGATTCTCCGCCGGTTTGTCGAGCTGGCGGGTGGCACGAATAGCCACATCGCGATTATCGCTACGGCCTCGGAGATTTACGAGCTTGTCTCGCAGATCTACGAGCGCATCTTCCTTGAGCTGGGCGCGGCGAAGGTCTATGTGCTCAAGCTCTACTCGCGCGAGCAGTGCTGCGACGAGTCGATGCTCGCGCCGATCGCCGATGCGACCGGCATTTTTCTGACCGGCGGCAATCAGCTCAAGCTGATGACGATCCTGGGGGGCACGCCCGCCGCGACGCGCATCCGCCGCGCCTACCGTGGCGGCTGTGTGGTCGCGGGCACCAGCGCGGGAGCCTCCGCCGTCTGCCAGCATATGATGGCCTACGGCCTGAGCGGCATCACGCCCCGCAAATCGATGATGCACTTCGCGCCGGGGCTGGGCCTGATCAACCGGCTGCTGGTCGATCAGCACTTTGGCGCGCGTGGCCGCACCGGGCGGCTGGTGACAGCCCTGGCGCACAACCCCTACCTGCTGGGCGTTGGCCTCGACGAAGACACCGCGATCGAAGTCGATGGGCAGCGCATGATGACCGTGATTGGCCGAGGCTCGGTCACAGTTGTCGACGGCACCGACATGAGCTATAACGACATCTACCGCATCTCGGATCACGCGCCGCTGGCGATCCACAACATGCGCTTCCATCTGCTCACTCATGGCTATCAATTTGATATAACACACCGCGATCCTGTAATCCCGGCGACGCCGCCACTGCCGTTCGAGGCGGGTCTGTACGCCGAAGGCGAGGGTATTTGAGTGGCAGGCAGACAAAGGAGCAAACAAAGAACAACGGAACAACGAGATCAGAGCTTAGGGATCACGCATCGGGGCCGGAGGCTCAAAGTTCTGAGTTCCCGGTTCTTGGTGTGCCGGGTGCCCATGCCGGGGTACCATGCCCAAAGGGCACCCGGTCTGGCACTCGGTTCTTTGTTTGCCCAGAGGGCGCCCGTTCTTTGTTCTTCGTTTATTGAGGTGCTTCCATGCGTGTCCTTGAAACGCGAGTCTATCGTGGCCCGAATCCGTACGGCTACCGCCCGGTCATTCGCTTTAAGCTCGATCTGGGACAGCTCGAAGACTATCCCTCCAGCAAGCTCGGCACGTTCAACGACCGGCTGCTTGAGCTGATCCCGACGCTGCACGAGCACGGCTGCTCCTACGGTGAGGCCGGCGGCTTTGTACGTCGGCTGCGTGAGGGGACGTGGATCGGCCATATCTCCGAGCATATCGCGCTGGAGCTGCAATCGCTGGCGGGCACGCCCGTGACCTACGGCAAGACCCGCAGCAGCGGCGAGGCCGAAGGAATCTACTACGTCGTCTACTCGTACATCGAGGAGCGCGTGGGCCTGCTGGCGGCTCGTCTGGCGCTACGGCTGATCAATCATCTGCTGCCGCCGGAGCTTCAGGGCGTGCAGGGCCTCGATCTGCTCACGCCCGACCGCGTCGCGGGAGTGCTGGAGCCGGACGCGCCACTTGATTTCAAAGCCGAGCTTGAGGATCTGATCCGGCTGGCGGAGCGGCTGGCGCTCGGCCCGACGACCGGAGCGCTGGTCGAGGAGGCGCGTCGCCGTGGTATTCCGGCGATCCGCCTCGACGATCATAGCCTGGTGCAGTTGGGCTACGGCAAGCACCAGAAGCGCATCCGCGCCAGCGTCACCGGCCATACCTCGAACATCGCCGTCGAGACGGCCAGCGACAAAGAGCTGACGAATCGGCTGCTGGATGATGTTGGTCTGCCGGTGCCGCGTAACATCGTCGTCCGCTCCGCCGACGAAGCGGTCGCCGCCGCCGAGCGCATCGGCTATCCAGTCGTCACCAAGCCGCTCGATGTAAGCCACGGGCGCGGCGTGTCGCTCAACCTGCACGACGCCGATCAGGTGCGCTGGGGCTATGAGCAGGCGGCACAGTACCGCTCGAAGGTGCTGGTCGAGCGCTATCTGCGCGGCAAGGACTATCGCGTGCTGGTGATCAACGATCAGGTCGTGGCGGTCGCCGAGCGCGTTCCCGCGCACGTCAAAGGCGATGGCAAGCACACGATCGCCGAGCTGATCGCGATCGTCAACCGCGATCCCCGGCGCGGCATCGGCCACGAGAAGGTGCTGACGCGCATCACGGTCAACGATCAGGCCGAGCGGCTGCTGGAGCATGCGGGCTACACGCTCGATACCGTGCTGCCTGCGGGCGAGGTCTTCTACCTGCGCTCGACGGCGAATATTTCCACGGGCGGCACCGCGATCGATCGGACCAACGAGATCCACTACGACAACATCGAGATCGCACGTCGTGCCGCGCGCGTGATCGGCCTGGACATCGCGGGCATCGACATTATCTCGCCGGATATTTCCGCGCCGCTGCGGGAGAGCGGCGGTGGGATCGTCGAGGTCAACGCCGGGCCGGGCTTTCGGATGCATCTTCAGCCCTCCGAGGGCACGCCGCGCAACGTCGCCAGGCCGGTGATCGACATGCTCTTCCCGCCGACCGCGCCGAGCCGCATTCCGGTCGTGGCGATCACCGGCACCAACGGCAAAACGACGACCTCGCGGATGGTCGCGCATATGCTCAAGATGCACGGCCTGCGCACGGGCCTGACCACGACCGACGGAATCTATATCGACGGCGAGCTGTACATGCGCGGCGATCTGACCGGGCCGTGGAGCGCGCGCATGGCGCTTAAAGACCCAACGATCGAGGCGGCGGTGCTGGAGACGGCGCGCGGCGGTATTCTGCGCGAGGGCCTGGGCTTCGACCGCTGCGATGTCGGCGCGGTGCTCAACGTGCAGGCCGATCACCTGGGGCTGCGCGGCGTCGAGACGCTCGAAGATCTGGCGCGGATCAAGTCGCTGGTGGTAGAGGTAGTGCAGAAGAACGGCACCAGCGTGCTCAACGCCGACGATCCGCTGACCGTGGGCATGCGCGAGCAGGCGGGTGGCCGGATCGCCTATTTCTCGATGCACGGCGGCGACGACGGACCTGAGCATCTGCGCGAGCACATCGCCGAGGGTGGCGTCGCGGTGGTGCTTCAGCAGGGCGTGCGCGGCGAGATGATCGCGATCTACGACGAGGAGCAGTATATTCCGCTGCTCTGGACGCATCTGATCCCGGCGACGCTTGAGGGCAAGGCTCGCGTCAACGTGGCGAATGCGCTGGCGGCGACCGCAATCGCCTACTCGCTGGAGGTGCCAGTCGAGACGATTCGCCAGGCGCTGCGCACGTTCACCACGTCGTTCTACCAGACGCCCGGACGGCTCAACATTTTCGATGAGCATCCGTTCCGCGTGATCATGGACTACGGCCATAATCCGGCGGCGCTTGAGCCGATGGTCGATCTTGTGGCGAAGCTGCGGCCAAACCACAAGCAGGTGATCGGCGTGCTCTCCGGCGCGGGCGACCGCCGCGATCAAGATCTGATCCGGCTGGGCGAGCTTGGCGCGCGCATGTTCGATCGGCTGATTATCAAGCAGGATAACAGCCTGCGCGGGCGGCGCTCCGGCGAGACGGCGGAGCTGGTCAAGCAGGGCGCGCTCAACGGCGGGCTGCCGGAAGCGCAGATCACGACGATCCTGCCGGAGCTAGAGGCTGTCGACCACGCGCTGCGGCAGGCCCGGCCAAACGATCTGGTGGTGATCTTCGCCGATCAGGTGACGCCGGTCTGGAAGCGGATCATCTATTTCAACCGCGATCCGCAGAAGTTTAGCGGCCCGCCCGTCGAAGGCGCTGAAGGAATCTGACGATCAGGCGGCTGAGGGTGCTCGGCGATACGGGTCAGTCGTAGGCCAGGAATCATAAACACGAGACGACGGCGCGGAACATCCGCGCCGTCGTGCTGTGAGAGGCTGTGCTGGAAACTACCGGCTGAGCGCCGCGTTCACGTCCAGGCGTCCGCCTGTGACGGTCTTGCCCTGAAGCGACGCGGTCGGCACGGCGCTGCTCAAGAGCGCGTTCTTGATCTGCGCTGCGGTTGCGCCCGGATGGGTCGAGGCGTAGAGCGCTGCTCCGCCGGTGACGTGCGGCGTTGCCATCGAGGTGCCGCTGTACGACTCGTACAGGTTGAACGCGGTGGTCGAGTAGACCGCCACGCCAGGCGCTCCAAGGTCAACCGTGCGAGCGCCGTACTGCGACCAGCTTGCCAGCGCGCCGTTCCGATCGATCGCGGCAACCGCGATGACGTTGGGCAGATCGTAGTTCGCCGGATAGCTCGCCGTCGTATCGTTATTGCTGCCGCTGTTGCCAGCCGCCGCGATGAACAGGATGTTCGCGCTATTGGCGCGGTTGATCGCGTCGTAGAGGGCCTGCGAGTAGCCGCCGCCGCCCCACGAGTTGTTGGTCGCGACGATGTTCAGGCCGTGGCGGGTCTTGAGGTTCGTCAGGTAATCGACGGCCCGGACCGCGTTGGCCGTGGTGCCGCCGGCGCGGCCCAGGAACTTGGCCGAGATCAGCGTGACGTTCCAGTTGACGCCGACGACGCCAGCGCCGTTGCTCTCCGCGCCGATCGTGCCGGAGACGTGCGTGCCGTGATCGTCGAGGCTGCCGCGCGAGCCGCCGTCGTAGATCGTGTTGTCGTTGTTGGCGAAGTCCCAGCCGCGAACGTCGTCGACATAGCCGTTGCCGTCGTTGTCCACGCCGTCAGCCGCATCGAAGGGGTTGACCCACACCTGAGCGTCGAGGTCGGGGTGCGTGTACTGGATGCCCTCGTCGATCACGCCGACATAGACCGACTTGGAGCCGGTCGTGCCTGCCGCCCATGCCGCCGCCGCGTTCGAGCCGTACTGGTTGGCGGGCGTTGTGCCGGCGCCGTACATGCCCCAGAGCGAGCCGTTGGTGAAGTACGGATCGGTAGCTGTCGCGCTGTGGGTATAGATCCAGTTCGGCTCGGCAAACTCGACGTTGGCGTCGCTCTTCAGCGCGTCGATCGCGCTCTGAACGTTGCCTTCGCGCAGTACGATCACTTCGAGCTTGGAGACGCCGCTGCCCTGCGTGCGAAGATCTTCTTTGCGATCAGCTTTTACGCGCCCGCGCGCCGTTGCGTGCTGGGCTTCAGTCGTGCCGTCGCGATACTGCACAATCACTTCATTAGGAACATAGTTTGATGAGGTTTTGGCCGCTTCAGCTTGGGGGCTATACATGCCAATCGTCAGACCAGCGAGCAAAAGAGCACTCACGTAGCGCTTCATCAGCACTTCTCCTTAAGTTGCCGTAAAAGGGATTGTTTTTAAGATGGGCTAACGGAACGTTCGACGCTGGCACGGCAGCGGTGGCTTGGTCCTGCAGGATAGCGTGCAGCATACCAAATGGTTTAATAAAGGTCAATATTGTGAATTAAAGTACAGTTATTGTGTCAAATGCTGGCACACCAGGGCGCTATGCTATAATCCGAAGGTCGTGGAGGAGGAGCAATCCTGCGCATCGTTCAGATCTACAAAGATTACGATCCGGTCGTCGGCGGCATCGAAAATCATGTCAAGGTCCTGGCCGAGGGACTGGCCGCACGGGGTCATACGGTCAGCGTGCTTGTGACCAACACCGGGCGCGGCACCGTCGTCGAGCAGCGTCAGGGCGTGCAAGTCGTCAAAGCCGGGCGCATCTGGAAAGCCGCATCCACGCCGCTCAGCATCGAGCTTGTTCGGTATGCCCGCACGCTGCAAGCCGATCTCGTCAATCTGCACATGCCCTACCCCCCCGGCGATCTGGCCGCTCATGCGATCAAGGACGCGCCGCTGGTTGTGACGTACCACAGCGACATCGTGCGCCAGCGCAAGCTGCTGCGCCTGTACCGTCCGCTGCTTGAGTGGACGCTGCGACGGTCGAAGCGGATTATCGCGACGAGCGAGCCGTACGTACAGTCGTCGCCGTTTCTGCGGCGCTACGCCGCCAAATGCCGGATCGTGCCGCTGTCGGTCGATGCGGCGCGCTTCGCGGATGTGGCGGAGGCGGGCGTGGCTGCCTTGCGGCGGCGTTATACCCGCTCGGCGGGCGATTGCCTGATCCTGTCTGTGGGCGTGCTGCGCTACTACAAGGGGCTGCATATTCTGCTCGACGCGCTCACGCAGCTCGACGCGACGCTGCTCATCGTCGGGGCCGGGCCGGAGGAGCAACGGCTGCGCGATCTGGCTCAGGCGTTTGGCATCGCCAGGCGGGTCCATTTCGCGGGCCACGTGCCCGACGCCGACCTGCCGACGTACTATCGAGCCGCCGATGTGTTCGTGCTGGCGTCGCATCTGCGCGCGGAGGCGTTCGGGATCGTCCAGCTTGAGGCGATGGCGGCGGGCTGTCCCGTTGTCAGCACCGATCTCGGCACCGGCACCAGCGTCGTGAACCAGCACGGCGTGAGCGGCTTTGTCGTGCCGCCGGGCGATCCGCTGCCACTGGCGACCGCGCTGCGGGTGCTGCTTGCCAATCCCGAGCTTCGCCGACGACTCGGCGCGCAGGCACAGCGGCGGGTTGCCGATCATTTTACCCACGCGCATATGATCGACCGAACGCTTGAGGTGTACGAGGAGGCGCTAGCACGCCGCCAGGCCGGGAGGGTGCCATGCCCGTGCCCGTTGGGCACCCAGCCCGGTGCGTCCCCCACTATTCCTTCTCCCTCGCCTGATGGAGAACAAAGAACAAATGAGGCGTTGAACTCGAAACTCAAAACTCGAAACTCGCAAGCGGAGTGATACAACATCGTGGAGACTCAAGCATCCAGCGGATACGAGCAGCGTATTCGACAGCAGTTCGAGGCGCATATCGCGATGGCCCGGCGGGTGGTCGATGAGCAAACGCCGGAGATCGCGCGCATGGCCGAGATGCTGGTAGCGTGCTACCGGCGCGGCAACAAAGCGCTCTTTTGCGGCAACGGCGGCTCGGCTGCCGATGCCCAGCATCTCGCCGCAGAGCTGGTCGGGCGCTATCTGATCGATCGTCCGCCGCTGCCAGCCCTGGCGCTCCACACCGACACATCGGCGGTGACGGCTATCGCCAACGATTACGCCTACGACCAGATCTTTTCGCGGCAGGCCGAGGCTCACTTGCAGCCGGGCGATGTGCTCGTCGCGCTGACGACCAGCGGCACATCGCCGAACATCGTCAAAGCGGCGGAGGTGGCGCGGCGCAAAGGCTGCGCCGTGCTGGGGCTGCTGGGCCGCGACGGCGGCACAGTCCTGCCGCTCTGCGACGCGGCGCTGGTCGTGCCCGCGCAACAGTCGTTCGTAATTCAGGAGGTGTATATGATCGTCGGGCATCTGCTGTGCGATCTGATCGAGGAGGCGATCTTCGGGTCTGGCTGTGGGACGTAGCGCAGGCCGCCGCGCAGTGTTTCTCGATCGCGACGGCACGCTCAACGTCGAGGTCAACTATCTGCACCGCATCGAGGATCTGGTGCTGGTTGCGGGCGCGGCGCGGGCGATCAGCGCGCTCAACCGGGCAGGCTGGCTGGTGATCGTCGTCACCAATCAGGCGGGCATCGCGCGCGGCTACTACGACGAGACGGCGCTCCACACGCTGCACGAGCATCTCACGCAGGCGCTAGCCGCCCAGGATGCACGCATCGACGCGATCTATTATTGCCCGCACCATCCCGATTTTTCGGGCACGTGCGAGTGTCGCAAGCCGCAGCCGGGTATGTTGCTGCAAGCGGCAGCTGAGCACGGGATCGACCTGACGCGAAGCTGGCTGGTTGGCGATACGGGCGGCGATATTGGCGCGGGCCGCGCGGCAGGCTGCCGTACCGTGCTGGTGCGCAGCGGCTACGGCGCGGCCTATGAGGACCAGGTGCGTGACGGCGACGGCGCGCAGCCCGACGCGATCGTCGACGATGTGGCGGCGGCTGTGGAATATATCCTGGCACACGATCGCGTGTAGCGCTGTTCCTTGGGCTCGTCCAGGCACTCACCCCTGTCCCGCGCAGGCAGCAGCCCGCCTGCGCAGCCTGCGGCAGAGGCGAGGGGAGCAGCCAGTGCCGGTTCTCGGTTCTCCCGCTGTTCCCCTGTTCCCCTGTTTCCTTCTCGTTCCCCTGCCGCTCGGCCTAGTCGTCCTGGCCCTGATAGGCGCTTGGCTCGTCGGTACCGCTCGGCTGCTCGGCGGCTTCCGCGCCGCCACTCTCAAGCGTGGAACTGGTGTCGCTCAGACCGGAGACGCCATGCACATCGGCGTCCACATCCAGCGCGACCGTCTCCGCATCCGAGACAGGCCGGTCAGTTGCAGCATCGGCGGCTTCGCTCGTGCCGCCCTTGAAGCCGATCTGCTCCGCCGTCATGCTGAGCGTCGCGCGCGTCCTGGCTACAAGCTCGTTGAGCGAAGTGTTATCGTGTTCCTCGCGCGGCAGCGCCATCACGAAATGGTTGAAAATATACGATCGCGACCGGATCAGGTCGTCGTAGGTGGCGTCGGGCTGCGCTTGCTGCACGTCTTGCAGATGGACCTCGGCAAACTCGCGCAGCTTATCGACGGTGTCGGGCGTGAGATGCGCGGCGGCACCTGCGATAAAATGCGTGTCTGCGGCGGGCACCAGATGCGTGATCAGCACCTCGCCAGCCTGAAGCCGTTTTGAGGCCGCATGATCCTCGACGTCGATCAGCGTCTCGCCAAAGAGCGGACGCACGCGCATGCCCTGACCTTTGCGGACCTCGACGATCTCATAGGGCTGAAGGCGCACATCCTTCCAGCCTGCTAGCACCTGCGCCTCCGCCTCGGTTAGCTCCAGCCCCTCAGGATCGGCGGTCAACTGCTCGACCGGCGTCTGGCCTTCCTCGTTGACCGTATCGAAGGCAAACCACGTCAGAAACCGCTCGCTGCCGCGATCCTCGCGCTGATCAAGCTCCTGAATATCTTGCGTGCGGTAGGCGTCGTTCCAGAACAGGCTAAGCGTGGCGGGCACCGCAGTTCCAAACCGATCGAGCGAATCCATCAGCTTGGGCCAGAGCGTATCGGGCGCTTGCTTGAGCTTGCGCAGCGCGGCGGCGCGCTCCGCGTCGATCGGGCCGTGGCACTGCTTGTACTTTTTGCCGCTGCCGCAGGGGCAGGGATCGTTGCGACCAATGCTGGGCATAGAACCTCCGTATCCCAAATGCCAGGTATCGTAGCTCAGAACGGCGCAGCAGAGTATAGCGCAGCGGTCCTGACGTGTCGAACGTCGAAAGCTCCGTGGTATAATGGCCCCGTTCAAAGCCCAGCACGTGGGCTTTTCTAGTTGCGAGCTGAGCGCTTTTACGGTTGGTAGATGCTGAAACGCCGCTGCTCCCCACACGATAGCCAATGGTGTTGCTTGATAAAGATAGCTGATCTGCGGCTCAGATCGGCGGGCTGGACAATCCGGCGGCGGTGGATCTGCTCATGACGGTCCTCGTCTCGATTCTGGGCGTCTGGGCCGTCGCGCTGGCGCTGCTGGGCGCGCTCGGCTACGGCATCGGGCGCTGGCTGACGCCGCCCGCGCTCAAGCCCTACGAGCTCTGGCTGATGCCGCTGTGGGGCTACGCGCTGCTGGTGCTGATCGCCTACTATGGCCTCAATGTCGGTCTGACGCTGCGCCACGCGCTGGCTGTCGCATCGGGTGTCGCGGTGGCGCTGGGGATCTGGCGGCTGCTCAAAGCTCGCGAGCGTCTGCCGCGCGCGCCGCTGAACGAGACGCTGCTGATCGTGGCGATCGGGCTGGTGGCGGGTGTGCTGGGCGTGGTGCCGCTGCTCCGGGCAGGCTACCTCGCGCCGATCGGCCACGGCTGGGACATCGAGTTCTATCTGCCGCTGGCGGCTTACCTGCAAGACTACAGCTATCTGAGCCTATCCTCGGCAGCGCCCGCGCCGCTGCTGAACGTGATTCTGGCCGAGCCGACCAGCGTGCGGGCGATCGGGTACTCGTATCTGCACGGCGTCGTCGATCTGCTCGGCGGCTGGTCGCCGGTCGGCACGTTTCCGCTGCTGCTGGCGCTGCTGCGGTCGCTGGCGGTCGCGCCGGTCTATCTGGTGCTGCGGGCTGGCCTGCGCGCGAATGTCAAGGGCGCGGCGCTGGGCGCATTGCTGGTCGGCGGAAACGAGCTGCTGCTGTGGATCGGCTTCAACAACTTCGCGATGCACGTCTCGTCGATGCCGCTGGTCCCCCTGGCGACGCTGCTGACGCTGCTGGCGCTCGCGTCCTGCTGTCTGCCTGGCAATTCGGGCGATCCGCGTCGCTTCTGGCGAGGGCACGGGCTGGCGCTGGCGGGCGCAATCGCCGCGACGACCGCGCTGACGCTGTCGTATCATCCTGCGCTGCTGGCCTACGGCGCGCTGGCGGGCGGGCTTGGCGTGTGGGCGCTGGCGACGCAGCGGGCGAAGCTGGCGGTGGTGTTGCGCGGCCTGGCGATCATGGTCGGCTGTCTCGCGCTGGGCTGGCTGGCACACTGGCGCGCGCCCGTGGCCTTCTTCGATGTCTACCGTATCCAGACGCCCTCGATCGGCGGCGAGCGCTTTGCCCGTCCGACCGAGCTGCTGGGTGTAGAGACGTTTCATCATCTCGCGCTGGCGGTGGACGGGCCTGATTGGCTGTCGGCGCTGAGCTGGCTCGCGCTTGGCGCGCTGCTGGCTGGCATCGGCGTGGCGCTGTGGCGCGGCGCGATCTGGCGCGGCCCGGCGCTGGGCTTGCTGGCCTTCGCGCTGCTGTACGCGCTTGGCCTGCGCTACGTGATCGCCTTTCCGTACGGCTTTTACAAGGGCGTGAGCTACCTGAGCTTCGTGCCGCTGGGCGTCGCGGGCGTCGGCCTGGGCAGCCTTTTGGATCGTCGACCACACGCCGCGCGCCTCGCACATCCGCTGAATCTGGCGGCAGGCGCGGCGCTGACGCTGCTGGCGCTGGGGATGACCGGCTGGAGTAACTACCGGCTGCTGGAAACGTATCGCGCTCCCGTGCTGGCGTCGCGCGCTCTGATCGACTTTGTCGGCGCGCTGCGTCCGCTTGAGGACAGCGGCACGGTGCTGCTGGTCGATCATCCTGAGCTGCGCGGCACCGGGCTGGGCATCGCGTCGCTGGGGCTGTACGGCCATCCGTGGATCGGGCGTGGGCAGACCGGCTTCGCGGTCTTCAACCGGCTGATGCCCGGACGAGCGGCGGCCTACGGTCTGATGCATCCGAGCGACGATCCGCGCGCCTGGGGCTTCGATCCGGACTCCGTCGTTTTTCGCAGCCCGCGCATGGCGCTCTACCGCGCTCCCGACGATGCGGGTGCGTTTCTCAGCGGCAGCGCGGCCTCGTACACGCCCGCGACCGGCTCGCTGCGCGAGGGTCTGGATAGCCTTGAGGTGCAGGATCTGACACACGGCGATTTTCAGACGGTGCCGCCGGGCCAGTCGCTACGCCTGTATGCAGGGATCGACCGCGACGGTGAGCGCTTGAGCTGGCAGCCGCTCGAAGCCGATGGCGACGGAGAGAGCCGGATGCTGGCGCTGGATCTTGCCAGCGCTGCGCCGCAGACGCTCACGCTCAGCGCGAACGGACAGACGCAGCGCTTTGATCTGGCGCGGGGCGTGAGCCGCATCACAACACAGCCGTGGAGCCTGCCGCTGACACTTGAGCTAGCGGCCTCCCACGAGCCGATCGTGGTCCGCTCGGCGCAGTTGTTGCGGCCAGGCGCTCGACAGGCGGGCGTTGAGCAGCTCGCGGATACGCTGGCGCTGCGCACGACAACGGAGGCCAGCGCTCCCACGGTGACGACCATGATCGACGTGACCGGCGCGCAGCGGGATGTGCTGCATCTCGGCCTGGAGCTGTACGAGATCAGCGAGCGGACGCCGCGCCGCTACGCCGGGGGCACGCTGGCGGTGCGCGCCAACGAGCCCGCCGCGCTGAATCTCGATCTGCAAGCGCTCAGGGCGACGCTGAACGGCGGCCCGGTGCCGATCCAGCCCGGCGATGTGAGCGACGGCGAGTATTTCGGCGCGCTCTGGCTCTATCACGGCGATGGGTTGGTCCGGCGCGTGCCGTTTGTGCGCTTCCGGCGACAGGCAGGGCAGATCACGGCGATCCAGCCGATCGACGCCAACGCGACTTTTGCGCGCGTGGCCCGGCCTGAGCGCGTGCTCGATGCGACGGTCGGACCCGCGCGGCTGGCGGGCTACACGCTCGCGCCGCAGCCGATCCAGCCCGGAGCCGATCTGCGTCTGGGCGTGCAGTGGCTTGTCGCCGCGCCCGTGGCGGAGCCGCTGCTGGTCTTCGCGCAGATCCTTGGGCCGGACGATCATAAATGGGCCGCGTGGGACGGCGCTGCTGGCGGCGACTGGTGGCCGTCGCAGGCGTGGCAGCCCGACGACCGCATCTGGCAATCGATCCCGCTTAAGCTCGATCCGGCCACGCCGCCGGGCCGCTACCGGCTGGTGGTCGGATTGTACAGCGCCGCGACGGGCGAGCGCCTGCCGGTCGGCGGGGCGCAGGCGCAAGGTAGCATGATCATCCTCGACGAGATCGACGTTCAGCGCTAGCAAGGTAGGCTCCATTGGAACACATGGTCACACCAGAAGTTTCGGTCGCGCCCCAGCCGCGTGTTATCTGGCTGCGCTGGGAATGGCTCCTGGCGGTTTCGATTACGGCGGTCGGGTTTGGCCTGCGGATGTGGGCCGTGCGCTGGGGCCTGCCCTACGTCGATCATCCAGACGAGCCCGCGCTGGTCAATGTCGTGCTGCGGATGATGCGCTCCGGCGATCTGAATCCGCACTTTTTTTTGTATCCTTCGTTCTACTTCTACCTGCTGCTCGCGATCTTCACGGCGCATCACCGCTGGGGCATGGCGACCGGCCTGTACCCCGGCCTGGATCACCTGAGCGCCACGACCGATCTGTACACGACGATCCCTGAGTTCTTTGTGTGGGGCCGCATGCTGGCGATCCTGCTCGGCAGCCTGACCGTGCTGGGCGTATTCGTGCTGGGTCAGAGCGCCTGGAGCCGCAGCGCGGGCCTGCTGGCGGCGCTCTTCCTGGCGACGCTGCCGTTTCATATGCGTCACTCGCAGTATGTCACCACCGATGTGGCAAGCGCCTGGTTCGTGCTGCTGGCCTACCTCGGCGCGACCGCCATGCTGCACACCGGAAGCTGGCGATCCTATCTGCTGGCCGGGCTGTGGACGGGCCTAGCAGCCTCCACGAAGTACAACGCCGGAGCGATTGCGATCCCGCTGATCGTGGCGCACGCGCTCTACTGGCGGCGGCAGGCGGTAGCGCGCTCGGCGCGGCTGCTCGGAGCGGGCATGGTGGCGCTGCTCAGCTTTCTGGCGGGAACGCCATACGCGCTGCTGGCCTGGCCCGAATTTCGCGATGGCCTGCTGCACCAGATGTCGCACTACGGCGCGGGCGCGCACGGCGATTACCTTGGCGCGTGGAACGTCGCGGGCTACCTCGATTTCTTCTGGCACGATGGCCTGCGTCCGGCGGCCAGTCTGGCGCTGCTGCTCGGCCTGGCGCTGCTGCTGCGACGCTGGCGGCTTGGCCTGCTCTGGCTGAGCTTCGCGGTGCCTTATCTGCTGGTCTTTCTGGCGCAGCCCGGCCATTTTATGCGCAACCTGATGCCGCTGGTGGTGCTCTGCGCGCTGCCGGTCGGCGTCGGCGGCGCGGCGGCGATCGACTGGCTGGGACGGCACATGCCGCGCTATCGACCGCTGGCTGCCGTCGGCGTGGTGCTGCTGCTCTACAGCTATCCGGCGAAGTCGGCGGTGGGGCTGACGGCGTTTCAGGCGCGAACCGACAGCAAAGTTGCGGCGGCGGCGTTTGTGAGCACCCTGCCGCGCGGCCAGCGGATCGCGCTTGAGCTGAATCCCGTCGCGTGGGCGGGCGATCCGATCGTCGAGCCTGTGCCGTTTCTGACGCAGCATCCGCTTGAATGGTATCGTGCCAACAGCTACCGCTATCTCGTCGCCAACAATAGCTGGCGCGACCAGCAGGACACGCCGATCTATCAGGAGTTCAAGGCGGGCACGACGCTGCTGCGCGAGTTTCGCGGCGACCAGGGCGGGCAGCCAGGGCCACGGATCGAGGTGCTGGATCTCGGCTTCGATCCGGGGCGGCTCTCGATCGTGCGGCGCGAGGCGCTCTTCGGCGCGAATCTGTGGCTGCTGGGCTACGAGCTTCAGCCGGGCGCGCTCCGTCCGGCGATCTCGCCGCTCGAAGGTGCCGATCAGCGCGTGCTGCGTGTCGGCGAGGGCTTGCAGATCAATCTCATGTGGCAGGTCCAGCAGCCGCTGCCGCACGACTACGCGCTCTTCGTGCATGTGCTGGACAGCGCCGGAAACGTCGTCGCGCAGCGCGACGCGCTGCTGCGTCAGGATGAGTATCCGTCGTCGCGCTGGCTGCCCGACGAGGTGGTCGTCGATCGGGCCGATCTGCCGCTTCCGGCGCTCACGCCCGGTAGCTATACGGTCAAGATCGGCGTGTACCGCATGGATAGCGGCGAGCGCCTGCCGCTGGCGTATCCTGAGCCGGGATCGGACGGCTCGACCTTTGTGTTGACGACGATCGAGGTGCGGGAGTGAGGCTGCGGCCACCGGTGCGGCATCAGTCGGCGGCGCTCGTCGCGCTCGGCGCACTCACGCTGATCGCGCTGGCGCTGCGTCTCTGGAAGGCCAACTGGTCGCTGCCGTTCGTGCCGCATCCCGACGAGCCCGCGATCATGAATGTTGTGCTGCGCATGCTGCGCAACGGCGATCCCAATCCGCACTTCTTCTACTATCCGTCGCTCTGGATCTACGTGCAGAGCGCGGTCGCCTGGCTGCATCTGCACTGGGGTATCGCGCAGGGCTGGTACGCGGGCGCGGCCCAACTGCCGGAGACGACCGACATCGCGACTTCGGTGCCGGGCTTCTTCACCTGGGGCCGTATCGCTACCGCGCTGACGGGCGCGGCCACGGTGCCCGCGCTCTACACGCTGGCCCGGCGCGTGGCGGGGCCGATCGCGGGACTGGTCGCGGCGGCGCTGCTGGCGGTCAACGCCCTGCATATCATCCACTCGCACTACATCACCACCGACGTGCCGAGCGAGTTCTTTGTCGCGCTGGCGCTGGTCTGGACGCTGGCGATCTACGAGCGGGGCGGCTGGCGCGATTATCTGCTGGCGGGCGCGCTGGCGGGCGCTGCTGCTGCGACCAAGCATCACGCGGCGCTGGCGGCGGTGGCGATCACGGCTGCGCACGCGCTCCACTGGCGCGGGCGGATGCTGCACACGCTGCCCCGGCTGATCGCGGCGGCTGGCGCGATGATCGGCGTGTTTTTGCTGACATCGCCCTACATCGTGCTGGCCTTTGACGAGTTTCAGCGCGATCTGACCCATCAGCTTGGCGATTACGCGATCGGCGCGCACGGCGATATTACTGGCGCGTGGCCGGTGCGCTACTATCTCGGCTTCTTTCGTGAGCGCGCCGTCGGTACGATTGGCGGCCTGCTGGCGCTGTGGGGCACCGTGGCGCTGCTCCTGCGGCGCGACTGGCGCGTCGTGGTGCTGTGGGCGCTGCTGCTGGCCTATCTGCTGATCTTTTTGCCGCAGGGCAACCACTGGATGCGCAACATCATCGCCACGCAGGTGCCGCTGTTTGTGCTGGCGGGCGCTGGCTTCGCCGATCTCCTCAATCGTCTGCGCGCGGCGCTGCCTCGTCCGGCGCTGATCGCCGCTGGCGCGGTGCTGCTCGCGCTGCTGCTTCTGCCCTCGTCCGTCGAGGCGCTGCGCTACGCCGATCGGCTGCGACGCGGCGACTCGCGCGTGCAGGCGCTTCACTGGGTTGACGCGCACGTGCCGCCGGGCGTGCGGCTTGCCGCCGAGCTAAAGCCGGTTCCGGGCGCGCAGGAAAGCCGCTGGACCGAGGTCGAGTATCTGCCGCAGCGCGATCTGGCCTGGTATCGGCAGCAGGGCTACGCCTACGTGATCGCGTCGTCGGATGTGTGGCGGCAGTGGGCGATCCCCGACGTGTATCTGCGCTGGGCCGGTGGCAGCGCCGTGGCCGAGTTTGGCCTGCCCGATCAGCAGATGTTCGGCCCGCGCCTCCTGATCTACTCGACCGGCCTGTCGGCGGCGGATGCGGCGGAGCGTCCCACGGGCGAGGCGCGCTTTGGCGGCGTGCGCTTCCTGGGCGCGACTCTAGGACAGCCCGACCCGGAGCAGCCACAGGCCGGGATTCAGCCGACGCGCGAGCTGCGGGCCGGTGGCGTGCTGGCGCTGCGTACTTTCTGGCAGGTCGAGCAGCCGCTCGCTGAGGATGTGTTCATCTTTGTGCATGTGCGCGACGCGGCGGGCAATACCGTGGCGCAGCGCGACACGCCGCCGTGGCAGGGGCGCTTCCCGACATCATCCTGGCAAGCGGGTACAATAGTGGTCGATGTCAACGACGTGCCGCTTCCGGCGCTGCCGCCGGGCGAGTACACGCTGGTCGTCGGCATGTTCGACCCGGCGACAGGTGGGCATCCGCCGCTGACGATCGATGGTCAGGCGCAGCCCGGCAACGTGGTGCCGCTGGGCACGATCACGATCACGCAGTAAAGGTTTTGGTGACGAGCGACGCATGAAGCGGGTACTGCCGATCCAATCGACGCGATCCCATCCGACGGCGCTGCTGCGCTGGCTGCTCCACGCGCTGGCCTGGGGCCTCGCTGGGCTGCTGCTGATCGTGCTGATGTATCAGGTTCCCGCGCGGCACTCAGTCCACGTCGGCTACAACGACGCGGCCTATGCCCAGGGCTTCAACGATCCGGTCAATCGCTGGGGCGTGCTCGATCCCGAAAGCCACGCGACAGCGCCGCTGCGCTGGAGTCGGGCACAATCGTACCTGATCTTTCCGCAGATCGGTCTTCCGGCGACGGCGACCGTGCGCTGGCGGGCACTGCGTCCACAAGGTGCGCCGCTGCCGACGGTGCGTGTGCTGCTCAATGGGCGGCAAGAGCTAGGCGTGTTTCAGGCCACTGGCGAGTGGGAGACGCATAGCTTCACTATCGACGGCGGGCTGCTCAAGGCCAATGACATCTTTCTTGAGCTGCGAGTCGAGCCGCCGGTCGAGGCCGACGACGAGACGCGCGGCGTGCAGGTCGATCGCGCGGCGCTGGCGACGAGCGCATGGCCGATCCGGCCCTATCCGTCGCAGCTTGCCTACGGTGCCGCCGCGATCGTCCTGGGTACGGCCCTGGTGCGTCGTCGCTTGCGGCAGCTCGCTGTCGCCCTGACGATCGCGCTGGTCTTTCTGCTGCTCTACCGCTTGCAGCTCACGCCCTATCCGCTGCGCACGCTGCCGCCGCTGCTGCTGGTGGCGCTCGGCGCGCTGCTGGCGGTGCGCGCGCTGCCGCAGATTGGCGCTGCGGCCCAGTCGAGGTTGCTGCTGGCGCTTGGCGTCGCGCTGCCGCTGCTGTGGTTCGGCTGGCTGCTGCTGACGGCGCGCGGGCATGTCGCGCTCTCGGTGCCGGGCGTCGAGCGTGATTTTCCGGTCTTTGCGACGCGCGCGACGGCGCTGCTGTGCGGCGCGGGTCAGACGGCCTGTGTGCTGCGCGCCGATGGCTTCTACCAGCTTGGCTATCCCTTCCTGCTCTGGCTGGTCAAGCCGCTCACGAGCGCGAGTGCGTTTCTCGCCGCCCGTCCGATCGCGGCGCTGAGCGGGCTGCTGCTGCTGCTGACGACCTGGCTGCTTGGCCTGATCGTCGCTCCGGTCGAGTCGCGGCGTGGCGGGGCGCTGCTGGCGGTGCTGGCGCTGGCGCTCAGCCCGTTCGTGGTGCGGTACGCGCTGTATGTCGGCACGGACATGCCCTTCGCCGCGCTCTGGACCTCAGCGCTGGCCGCGCTGCTGGTGCCGCGTGTGGCGACGTGGCGCTCGGCGCTGCTGGCCGGTCTGCTGTGCGGCCTGGCCTTTCTGATCCGTCATCCCGGCCTGGTGCTGCTGCCGGTCGGCTGGATCGCGCTGATGGTGCTCGCTCCCGACGCGCCCGAATCGCCGCGTCGCTGGTTGCAGCGCGTACCCTGGCGTTTGTGTGGCTGGCTGACGCTGGGCTGGCTGCTGGGTGCCGCGCCGCAGCTCGTCGTAAACCTCGCCGATACGGGCACTCCGCTCTACAGCCAGCAGGCAAAAAACATCTGGCTGGCGGTCTATGGCAACATCGACTTCGGCGGTCGCTGGCAGGAGGCCGCCGACGATGTGACGCTGCGCGAGATCGTGCTGGCCGATCCGCCGCGCTTTTTCGGTAACTGGCTGCGCAATCTGCAAGCGTTCGTCGGCACCGGCGCTGAGGATACGAGCGAGTTCGGCCAGGCGATCGGGCTGCGGCTGCTGGCGTTTCCGGCCAACTGGCTGGCGCTGCTCGGCCTGGCGCTCTGGCTCTGGCGCGGCGATCGTCGTCACCGGCTGCTCGTCGTCGGCGCGCTGGTGTACGTGCTCGGCGTCTGCATCGGCTTTGTGCTGCCGCGATTTTTCTTGCCGCTCGCGCCGATCTGGGCGCTGGCAAGCGCCGCGCCGCTCGTGTACGCCGCGCGCGTGCTCGCTCAGAGCAGATGGACGCGGCGGCTTAATCTGAGCCGGGCGCAATGGCTGCTGGCGCTGGGCATCGTGCTTGTGGCGGTGCTGGCGCGCGGCCCGCAGATCGGCGCGCGCTACGTGCTGGAGCATCAGGATCGGGCATTGGTGCCGCAAGCGCTGCTGCCCGCGCCCTCCGACTCGTCAATCGCTCGCTACGTGGTATGGCCGTCGCACCAGAAACGACCGGCGCTGTCGTCGCTCGTCGTGGTCGAGCCATATCACATCTTGATAGATCAATGAAGGTTGTATACACGCTTCGCCGACACTGGGTGCTACTGCTGCTGCTGCTGATCGCGTTGGCGCTGCGCATCTGGTATCTCACGATCAATCCGCTGTGGCCGCAGTTCTCCAACGCCGACGACGGCGATTATTTCCAGCGGGCGCTGCGCTTTGCTGTCACCGGCCAGTACGTCGACGATTCCTGGCTGATCCGGCCACCCTTTCATGTCTGGGTCTTCGCGGCCTGGCTCAAGCTCGCGCTGCTGCTGAACCAGGCTCCGTCGTTCGGGGTGCGCCTGATCCAGGGCTTTCAAACGGTGCTCGGCGTGCTGATGGTGCCGCTGTGCTATGCCCTGGCGACGCGCCTGTTCAACCGCCGCGCGGGGCTGCTCTTCGCCGGATTCTGGGCGGTCTGGTTTCCGTTTGTCGAGCTGCCCGCGACGCTCTTCTCCGAGCCGATCTATCTGTTTCTGTTCACGCTGCATCTGTGGCTGCTGCTGCGCTTCGATCAGACCGGACGCTACCGCGATCTGGTGCTCTCCGGCCTCGTGCTGGGCATGGCCGCGCTGACACGCTCTCCGGCGCTGTACGCGCTGGTCTTTGCGGTGCCCTGGCTGCTGCTGCGCAACTGGCCGCGCCCGGAGCGTGGCCTCGCAGAGAAGCTGGCGCGCTCCCAATTGGCGCGGATCGCGCTGCGCTCGTCGGTCGTGCCTTTTGCGGTGCTGGCGGTCTGCACGCTGATCATCGTGCTGCCGTGGACCGCGCGCAACTGGATCGTCTATCAGCGCTTCATCCCGATCGATACGCTCGGCCCGATCAATCTCTGGCTGGATCTCGGCAGCCCCGATCAGCGCAACGCCAAGATCGAGGAACTGCGCCAGCTTCCGCAGGCCGATCGGCAGGCATACGCCTCTGCGCGCGTGCGTGAGATCTTGAGCGCGGAGCCGTTGCGTCCGTTCCGCAACGTCTGGCCGACCTTTCTCCATATCTGGAAGGCGCAGTTTGTCGAGGATTTTTGGGTTAAGCGCAGCTTTTTTACCCGTCCGCTGCGCGAGGCCGCGCCGCTCGGCCTCTTCGGCGATCTGCTCTGGCTTGTCGCCTCGCTCGCAGGCGTGATCGGCCTGCTGCATCCCGCCACCGATCGCGCCTTCAAGGCGCTGCTGGGCCTGTGGCTGCTCTACTCCTTCGCGACGG
This sequence comes from Herpetosiphonaceae bacterium, assembly GCA_036374795.1. NCBI lineage: Bacteria > Bacillati > Chloroflexota > Chloroflexia > Herpetosiphonales > Herpetosiphonaceae > Herpetosiphonaceae bacterium. Next base: position 11,251 of record DASUTC010000116.1, on the reverse strand, counting down.
TGCTGGTCTTTCATGTCGAGCCGCGCTACCTGCTGTCGATCTGGCTGCTGCTGGGGCTGTACGCCGGTTGGACGCTGAGCTACGCCCCGCGTCTAGGGGCCAGCCTGCGCGATCTCCACTGGCGCGGGGCAATCGTCTACAGCACCGCGATCATCCTTGCCGCGCTCTTCTTGACCTATCGCAACTATCCTGAGATCATCGGGCGGGGTGTGCAGCGCGAGCTTTACGTGTGGCGCGGTGATCAGGCGTCTGCGCGCGGCGACTACCAAGCGGCTGAGCGTGAGTATCGCGCCGCGCTGAAGGTCGATCCCGAATTTGTCGAGAGCGAGCTGTCGCTGGCGCTGACGCTGGCTGCGCAGGGCCGCAGATCCGAGGCCCTGGCCGTGCTCTCGTCCAACGACTCGCGCCGCTCCGGGCTGGTCGCGGGTGTGCTCAGCCGTGCCGTTGGCGATGAATCCCATGCGCGCCCGCTGCTCAATCCGGCTGAGGAGCGGGCGGGCGAGGATGCGCAGCGCTGGGCGCTCGATTATGTGCCGGTCGAGCCTCGCGAGTCGCTGGTGCTCGGCGACGATGCGCTCGATCTTGGCTATGTCGCGGGCTTTGCGGGCAGTGAGCGCAGCGGCGATCTGACCTTTCGCTGGCTGCTGGGCGACGGTGAGATTGTGCTTCCCTTGGAGCAGCCGCTTGCCGCAGGGAATACCGTCAGCATGGTGCTCGCCGCGCCGATCCCGCTGGACGGGCCGCTTCAGATTTCGGTCGGTAACGCTCCGGCTGCCGTGCTGCGTCCCGATGCGCAGTGGCGGGTGTATCGCCTGTCCGTACCGCCCGCGCTTGCCGGTCAGCGTCAGCTTCGCCTGCGGCTCCACGCGCCGACCTACCTGCCGATGCGCGCCGATCCGGCCAGCGCCGATCCGCGTCCGCTCAGTGTGATGGTCCACAGCGTGGCGGTGGAGCGGTAGCAGCATGCTTTAGCGGTGGTTGGGCGGGGTGTCACTCCTGCTCATCTCGCTCAACCACCGCTAGCGTCCACTCCGGCCCAGGATCGGGCAGATATTTCTCAATCTCCGCCGGATCGTCGATAACTTCGCAGGATGCGGGAGTAAGAATCCAGAGCACAGAACGCGCTGGCCTTTGACTAACACTAAATAACGCCTGATGTAGACTGTAAATCGGTGTTTCTATAGGGCTTGGTTGGGTAGAAGCAAATATAAGTTGCCAAACTTCCCGCAAAAATGCCCCCTCTTGTTCGGTGAGCGCATCCCAAAAATCTTTGTTGGGTTGTTGTAGAACACGAGCTAACCACCCGATAGCTTTCTCTCTTTCAGCGAGAAGTGCGTCTCTATGTGGACGAGGGTCCAGTTTACTAATCCAGGGAAACTCACCAAATGCCTGTTTGATCCATGTTTCGACATTAGGATCTGCTGCCTGGCCTATTGGATGATCCCTATTCCCAATATATCTTGTCTCAGTCCATTGAGGATTAATGGTTACATATGCAAGACGTGCCCAGCTTGGTGGAAATGTGCTTTTGACATCACCGAAGTAACCCGCATTGCCCCAAGCAGGCTTGCGCAGCCAGAGCTCAACAACAATCGAACCTTCACTATGTCTCAGCTTAACGAGACGGTCGGCAAAGTAATTAGATTTGCTCCAGCTTAATATGTAAGCATCTCCCATTGAACTCCATCTCTCTGCTTGGAATAGTTGTATTGGCATCAATTGGTGGACACGTTCTCCCTTCCAGTACAGCTTATCTATGTCGAACAAATGTGATCTAAAAATACTGCAGCGATCAATCGCGGGAAATTGAACTGCTTCCCATTTTCCTCCACGATCCTGAGATGGGTTGAGAGATAACCATGTATCTTTAGTTACTATGGAAGGATCTTCTGCTGCTAGGAGTTGGCTGAGTTGGACAAAAGGCGAGTCTTGGTTCTTGGATATAAACTCTTCGATTTTTGTTCTTATGGGCAGTTGAAGCCAATCTAATGCCTCCTTTCCAACCTCACTTAAAATAATCTTCTCCCGACTTACCGAGAGAACACCAACCTCCATACTGTGCCAATCTATCTCAACGATTGCATTCTTTAGCGGATTCTCAAATATACTTCTAACGTAAGAGTACCTCACAAAAGGTGCGCTATTTGAATCAAGAGCCATACCTTTCCAGCTCATATAAAGTTTGGCCTGTGGAATGTAAAAGTGACAACCACCAAGCAATCTTATACTGATCTGACCATCGTCTTTCGCCAGGCGTGCAAAAAAGTGTGAGTGCCCTCCCTCAAGCTTAAACACGGGAATATGGATGCGAAAACTTCCTAAGTTGTTGGGAAGGCTGCCCACAACTGTCTCCCATGTCAAACAACTCTGGATCTCGTGAGGTAGACTCTTATAAGAGGCCCATTCCTCTTCGTCTTTCTGGCGTTTAGCTTCGTGCTCCTCTCTAAGTCGAGCAGGCAGCAGCTCATCCTCAGTATTTTGACGTGCTGTGGATCTACTCATCAGTTCTCCGATATCTGACCAAATACCTGACAAGTCGCCTGGCTCTCGCGTCCATCCGGGATTCAGAGTAAGAAGTGCGCCCTTGCTAAGATTCGTAGTCAATCGAACGTTGCACGGAACATAGCGTAACGTGTCATTGAGGTAATCGGCTAATCTAACACGCATGTGATCTTGAAGATTACCATGAGGGGTTTCTAGGGACTCTGAGAACTCGGTTTCAAAGGAGTCATATTGTGACTTTCCAAGCGCTTGGATTCCTTGCTGACTCAACCGCAGCCGCACCTGCGTGCCTTGTCGCCATCCTTGATCCTTCCTCAGCTCACCAAACGATCCAATGCCCTCTGTCTCGAAAGACCAGCCGGTTAGCTCGGCGTCTCCGGCAAGACCGCTGCGGCGTGTGCGGATCTGCACCTGGTCGGCGATCATGAAGTAGCTGAGCACGCCGATGCCAAACTGTCCGGTACGCCCAAGCTCAAACCCTGCCTTCCTACAGCGACGCTCCAATAAGCGCACATCACGGTGATGCGCGTTGCCGCTTACCAGCAGGTAATCACGAATAATCGCTTTGGTCATGCCTACGCCGTCGTCGGTGCAGACCAGCCAGATCTCATCTCCATCGAATTCCAGGCGCACTTCGACCTCATGAATGTCGCCGAGTCTTTCTTCCCACTTGGGATCGCCCGGATGCTGCCTGTTCAGCCGCTCATACGCGATCTGCTCACGTACCGCGTCAAAAGCGTTTTGCAGCAGCTCACGAATGGCAACCATCTCATCGCCATATAATTCTTTGCCGGATAGCAGTTGCAGCAGTTTTTGAGTGTCGGGGCGAAATGCGCCGTCGATATATTCGTAGGCATCGTGCCGGGGACGAATGTTACGGCGCACATCGGGAAGAATGTTCCACTGATGCGGGAGCGGTTCCTCTTGAAAATTGGCGATTTCAAAACGTTTCTCATCGTCAATTCGGCGCACAAGTTGCAGCTCGGCCTCGATGTCGTCGGTCATGATCTCGATCGCGCGGTGAATCCGCGCATCCGGCGACTCGGCGGAGATGGTCAGCCGCCGGTTGTCGAAGAGAGAGGTGACGGAATGATCTTTATACCAATAGATAGCGCTGCCTGGGCTCACAGCGCGGTGCTGGAAGACGACCTCCGGCGTTCGCTCAGGATCGAACTCTAGAATATCGGCCACACGCAGCACAGCCGCGAGGTAGCGCAGATGAACGACCATGCCCGCACTTCCCACGGGCTTGGGATCGAAGCGCGTCTCCATGAGCTCGGCATAGCCTTGATGATGGCTGCGGCACAGCGTTTTGAGGTCTTCGATCCATTGGGCGTAGGAGCCAAGCTTTTGTTTTTGCTCGGTGAAGTTGTCGTCGATCCACTTCTCGCTCCAATCCACATGGCGTGCGCGGCAGTAGTGCGTGATGAGCAATTGCGCTTTACAGAGCGTCGCCGGTGTGGGCGTGCCCTCGGCAAGCGGAATGGTTATATCTTCGTTCCAATCGTCGAGCCAGGTTTGGAAGGTGTCGATCTGTGCTTGATCAAGTCCTTGACGGTCGCCGGTGAGCAGGTAATCATGGTGCGATCTGAGCAAACTCTGGCCGGGGGTCATCCCAATATCGTGGAGGTAGGCGGACAGCAGCAGGAGCGCTAGCTCGTAGGTCGATAGCTCCGCTAAAACATCGTCCGGTATAACATCGACCATGCGCTCGGCGACTCGGAAGGAATGTTCTGCATCGTGTAGCGTGAAATCCAGCGGAGCGGTGCCTCCTTGATTCAAGATCTTCTGGATGGTAGGCAGCCACACTTGAAGCGTGGTTCGGACGGGTTCGGCTTCCGGTTTGTCAGTTTGCTCAAGCAGTTGCCATAACTTCGTCTGACGCCAATCGTATGTTCCGCTCTCAAGTGGTGCTGTGCTCATCGCTCCGCTCCTTCACATGCATGCATCACCAGCCATGCTGATGGGATAGATGCTTATGATGCCCAGCGCTGCTTCGCGCAATACGAGTGTATGTTATCGTCGGCAAGGATTGAACAGGGGAATTAGTATGTGTGAGTATCGTTCTGCCCAAGCATAGTGTAGCAGAGCTTGCAAGCGATCGGCTTTGCGAACGATGAATATGGCTGCTAGGAGTTGTATGGAGATCTACGCCGGAAATGCACGTGAGGTAGCGCGGCGCGGCTGGTTCGTCGGCCACTTCATGGGCCTGCCCGGCGCTCCGCTGCACTCATCAGAGGTTGAGAGCAAGTGGGGCGATCATCCCGCAGGCCAGACCGGCGCCACGTGGTCCGCCAACGACGCCACGACGATCAGCATTCTGGTGCGCGGACGCTTTCGGATCAGCTTTCCCGATCGCGATGTGCTGCTGGAGCATGAGGGCGATTTTGTGCTGTGGGGGCCGCATGTGCCGCACTCGTGGCGGGCCGAGGCCCGATCGTCGTCAGCATCCGCTGGCCTTCACGCGAGCCCCTCTGAAACACCCATCTCCGTTCTCTCCCGATTATCTCTGGGGTTCTCAAACGAACATGAATCTTGTATTATTGCTGGTATATCTTTTCTCCACCACAATAACAAACTAGAACTTGGTGTAGGAGCTTGGAGATGAAAATATTTATTAGTTGGTCGGGGCGACGGAGCCGACAAATAGCAGATGCTATAGCCCCCTGGTTGAAAAGGGTTTTTCAGACTGCCCCGGTAGAAGTCTTTGTATCGACCGTAGATATCCGTGCTGCTGCAAGATGGAGTGAGGTTATCAATGCAGCATTACGGGAGAGTGTCTTTGGTATTTTGTGCCTTACACCGGAGAACTTGAAAGCTCCCTGGTTATTGTTTGAAAGTGGTGCTTTATCAAAAACTGCTGGTGAAGGCTCTGTGTGTCCCTACTTATATGACCTCGAAGCTAGCGACCTTAAACCACCACTAGAGCAATTCAATGCTGTTAAGGCCGATAAGGCTGGTACAAGAAAGCTGGTTTTTGCGATCAATGAGATATTAGGCGACCAAAAGGTCTTTCAAGGTCAGCTTGACATTAACTTTGACTACTTGTGGGCAGATCTTGATAAGGAATTAAATGAAATTCCATCTGTTCATTCAGATATTTCGATTGGCCTTGGTCATCTTAATCAAGAATTAGCTGATACACTGGCTGAAGTACGAGACAGGAAGTGGTTTGCGGAAAATAGATACTTTACACAAGTAATATTTGATTCATTACAGCAGGTCAAAACTAGCTTAAAGGAGGCTGGTCCTTATTATGATGTTCCCCTTACTTTGTATCCTTTGCATTTGGTTAATTTGCTAAAGACATTTAATCCAGTTGTGAAAGCTATCGCTATAGTTGATGCCATTGAGAAATTTTGGCCCCAAAAGGAGGGTGAGGAGATACGAAAAGCAACTAACAAAGATAGTACGCGAGTTTTCGTATTCCGTGAACGTGATCATCTAAAGGCCAATCTGGCAATGTTGCTAAGACACGCTAGCCAGTACAACGTTTATGCCTTGAGCTTCAATAGATTGGCTGGTGAATATCCAGATTACGTTCAAGATTTTAGTATCGTTGGAGGTGCATCAACACCACTCCTTGCCTACTATGCCGAGTCATCATCTCAGGAACGAGGTGCGCTCCCTCTAAAGATGATTCGTTTTTCTACCCTTGCCTCCGAAGTATCCAGGCATGAAGAGGCTATATCTGGAATTCTTAAGATTGCAATTCTTATTGATAAGACGATAAATGTGGAGGATGATCGGCAAGTAGAGGATTTGTTAGACAAAGTCTTTACTCCTGAATTTAGGGCATTTGGAAAAAGACAGGTAGAGATGTCGTCTTATATAGAAGTTACTGAGTATGATGAACATGAAGAAGAACATGCCTATTACTCACAAATGATGGATAAAATGATTGAACTTATAAATCAGTACCGAAGTGATACAAGCTCTGTGGAGCGAGTTTTAGAGCTGGGTGCTGGAACAGGAATATTTACGAAGAGGTTAGCACAGCTTGAAAACTTAGACATTGTCGCTATGGAGATTGACTGGGCGTGCTTCCATCTCTTAAAGAAGAACATGGCACGCTTGATATCAGACATGGAATGCCGAAATACAAAATTTGAGCCGATGAACAAAGATAGTAGACGATACAATCCAGGTGGTAAGTTTAAGTTTATCGTCTCTTCTTTTGCAGATCATCACATCTACTTTTTGGATAAACCTAAATATTTTAGAAATATCCAAAGTAATCTTGAAGATGGTGGGGTTGTCATTGTTGGAGATGAATTTTTGCCGGAACATGATGATAAAGATGATAATGCGAGGAAACGAGCTTTGGAATTGTATCATCATCATATAATTTCTATTGCCAAGGCAGAAAACCATCCGATCTTGGAACGTTTAGAAGAAGGAGCCTTAGAGTCTGGGCTAAAAGGATGGGGAGACTTTAAAGTTTCTTGTGAACATTATGAAAGACTGCTAAAGTTGATGGGATTCAACATTATATTTAAGTGTAAAATTGGCCCAACTGATATTGATAATGTGGGTGGTGTATATGTTTATGCCTTCACGAAATGAGAGAAGCTCTCTTTTATTTGCTCGAAGGATCATGCGTGCCTTCCGCAGCCCTGCCCTAGATGAAATTATGGATAGGCAGCTATCTTAAACACAAACGAGGCGAGCATTATGCTCGCCCCATCCGCGATTGAAGTCGTTACTTGACCTCGACCGACGCGCCCGCATCCGCCAGCTTGGCGCGGGCAGCCTCGGCCTCTTCCTTCGACACGCCTTCCTTGACCGGCTTCGGCGCGCCGTCGACGAGATCCTTGGCCTCCTTCAGGCCCAGGCTGGTCAGCTCACGGACCGCCTTGATCACGTTGATCTTGTTCGCGCCCGCCGCCGTCAGGATCACATCGAACTCGTCCTTCTCGACCACCGCCGGAGCAGCCGCGCCGCCGTCGCCGCCAGCCGCAGGAGCCATGCCGCCCATCATCACGGGAGCCGCGGCGCTCACGCCGAACGCCTCTTCCATCGCCTTCGACAGCTCAGCCGCCTCAAGCAGCGTCAAGCCCTGGATCTGCTCCAGAATATTCTGAACTTTCTCGGATGCCATTGCTTAGGTTCTCCTATAGATAAAGTGAATAGATCAATATCAAGCTGCCGCTCAGCAACCTGAGCGCTGCACGATTTTCCTTCTATGCCTCGGTGGCTGCGCCGCCAGGATTCGCCTTGCCCTCGCCGACCTGCGACAGGATGTAGGCGATGTTGCGCATCACGCCGTTGAGCGCGCCGACGATGCGGCTGGCCGGAGCGTTCACGCCGCCCATGATCCGGGCGATGCTCTGCTCGCGGCTCGGCGTGCTGGCAACCCGATCCAGATCGCCGCCCGTGAGCCGGGTCGTGCCCAGCATACCGCCGCGCACGGTCATCGCCTTCTTCGCGCCCTTCAGGTAATCGTTGAGGGCTTTCGCCGCCGCCACGGGATCGCCGTAGGCCAGAGTCAGCGCGACCGGACCGCCCAGGAACTCGTCGAGGCCGGTGATGCCGATCTCGTTCGCCGCGATCTTCGTCAGCGTATTCTTGGCGACGATCACTTCGGCGTTGGTCTTGCGCACCGCGTTGCGCAGATCGGCCATCTCGGCTACCGTCAGGCCACGGTACTCGCTGACCAGCGTCAACTGTGAGCGGCCCAGTTTATCCTTCAGCTCTTCGACAGCAGCCAGGTTTTGCTTATTCGGCATAGATTCACCCCCTTTGCAAACAAAATGGTTTCGCATGTCCTAGACAGCGAAACCACACAATACACGCAGCCATCAATCGTGGCATCTGATGCATCTGGGTGCCTCGGCAGGTGGCTGGGCCATTAAGCTCATTGTGAGCGCCGGCTGTCTAGGGCTATGCAGTTATAAGAATAGTGCTATTGCCTGGAGTATTCTACCACACAATAGCCCAAAAGGATCGCGTTATTCTTGGGCGACGCTCAAGCTCTGCGCCGCGCTGATGTCGATCGGAATGCCAGGTCCCATCGTGTTGGTCAGCGTGATGCTCTTGATGTACACGCCCTTCGCGCCGCTCGGCTTAGCCGCCTTGACGGCATCCATCAGCGCCGCAAAATTATCGCGGATCTGCTCGGCGCTGAACGAGGTCTTGCCGATCGCCACGTGCAGCAGGCCGGTCTTATCGTTGCGGAACTCGACCTTGCCCCGGCGCAGCTCGCCGATCGCGCGGGCCATATCCTGAGGCTGCACGACTGTGCCGCTCTTCGGGTTGGGCATCAGGCCACGCCGACCAAGGATGCGGCCAAGCTTGCCTACCTTGCCCATCATGTCGGGCGTCGCAATCGCCACGTCGAACTCAAGAAAGTCTTCTTTCTCGATCCGCGTGATCAGGTCGTCCGCGCCGACAACATCCGCGCCTGCCTGCTCCGCGAGGCGCGAGGCGTCCCCCTGCGCAAACACGGCGACACGCACCTGCTTGCCGGTGCCGTGCGGCAGCGAGACAGTGGTGCGCACCTGCTGGTCCGCGTGGCGCGGATCGATGCCGAGCCGCAGATGGGCCTCGACGGTGCCGTCGAAATTCGTGTAGGACGTATCCTTGACAAGCTGCGCTGCCTCGTCGGGCGAGTAAATGCGGTCGCGATCGACTTTGGCAGCCGCCGCCAGATACTTTTTACCGTGCTTCTGAGCCATGAATATTCTCCTGTGGTGATAGCGAGCCGATGCTCTCCCACCCTAGACATAATCGTGCTGCGCCGAGTGCTTTGACGACTCGAAGCGCAGCCGTTGCAGTATATCAGATCTTGCTAAATGTACAAGGACTCTTAGGAAGCACAAAGAACAACGAAACCGGGTGCCATGCCCAAAGGGCGCCCGGCGCACAAAGACGTATGAGCGCAGCTCAGGCGTATCAATCCTTTGTTCTTTGTTCTTTGTCTGGCTGTGCTCCCTATTAGTCGCTGATGGCGATGCCCATCGAGCGCGCGGTGCCAGCGATGATCTTCTCCGCCCCCTCGACGTCAACCGCGTTCAGGTCGGCCATCTTGGTTTCGGCGATCTGGCGCAGTTGCGCGCGACTGATCGATCCCGCGACCGCGCGGCTCGGCGTGCCGGTGCCCTTGTCGATCTTCGCGGCCTTGCGCAGTAGATCGGCGGCGGGCGGCGTGCGCGTGATAAAGGTAAAGGAGCGGTCCGAGAACACCGTAATTTCGACCGGGATGATCATCCCGACCTGGGACGCGGTGCGCTCGTTATACTCCTTACAAAAACCCATGATGTTGATGCCGGTCGCGCCCAGCGCGGGGCCGACTGGCGGTGCCGGATTGGCCTTGCCAGCCGGAAGCTGGAGCCGTACGACAGCGGTGACTTTTTTTGCCACGGATACCTCCGATAAAAGACTGTATCAAAAGCGAAAGCGTCAAGAGCGTCCAGGCGTTATCCGTCGGGAAGCGCCTGCATCACTCGATCGAATGGCGCATTTCTTTCTAATCTACCAGTCGCATGACCTGAAGAAAATCAAGCTCGACGGGCATGTCGCGGCCAAAGAACGACACCATCACCCGCACACGACCCTTCTCCTGGTCGATGGCATCGACGGTGCCCTCGAAATCGGTGAACGGTCCATCAGTGATCTTGACGGCCTGGCCGACCTGGTAGTTGACCCGCACCTTGGGCGCTTCCTCTTCCATCTGCTTGAGGATCGCCTTGACCTCGCTGTCTTCCAGCGGTGTGGGCCGCGTGCCCAGGCCAACAAATCCGGTGACGCCGGGCGTGTTCCGCACAACGTACCACGAGTCGTCGGTCAGCTTCATCTGCACCAGAACATAGCCTGGAAAAACTTTTTTGTTGACCGTTCGACGCTGACCGTTCTTGATCTCGATCTCTTCCTCGGTCGGCACGACGACGCGAAAAATCTGGTCGCTCATCTCCATCGATTCGATGCGATGCTCCAGATTTTGCTTGACCTTGTTTTCGTAGCCCGAGTAGGTATGGATCACGTACCAGCGGATCTCTTCACCTTCTGGCGGTGTTACTCGTGCTGTTTCATCACGTTCGGCCACTTGTCGCCTCCCAGCTCAACGCCAGCAATGATCCTATACCAGCAGGCCGTAGAGCGTGTTGAGGGTCAGATCCATCAGTCCCAGCACGGCACCCATAACCAGCGAGATCGCGATAACGACGTACGTTAGCCGCAGAGCCTCTTCGCGGGTCGGCCATACGACTTTACGCAGCTCCCCGCGCGTTTCTTGGAACCAACGCTGGATGCCGCCTTCTTGTTTGCTGTCTTTGACCACGGCCACTGTGCGCTCCTTTTAGACCGCTGTTCTCGGTCGGTGTAGGCAGCGAGACGCCTGTCTCGCGGTTCGGTCGATCGTGTGCCTGACGCTACTTGGTTTCCCGGTGCGGCCGATGGACGCGGCAGCGCGGGCAGTATTTCTGAAGCTCCAGACGGCCCTGGTCGTTCTTGCGGTTCTTCTGCGACGTGTAGTTGCGCTCGCGGCACTCGGTACACGCCAGGGTGATAACGATGCGATTGCCCTTCTTTGAAGCCATGTCCCTATCCTTAGAAGTAGCTAAGGGGTGAGGGATGCGTGATCCCTCACCCTGCCGTGTGTGCTATGCGAGTTACTCTTCGATCTTGGTGACGACACCGGCGCCTACCGTCCGCCCGCCTTCGCGGATCGCGAACCGCAAGCCTTCTTCGATCGCCACCGGCACGATCAGCTCCACGCCCATCTGGACGTTGTCCCCCGGCATCACCATCT
>DASUTC010000115.1 GCA_036374795.1 Herpetosiphonaceae bacterium | reverse complement strand
CGCCGGTCAGCAGGGTCCGCAGCGGCGACGCGGACGGCCAGGGCAGCGCGATCACCTGCTCGGCCAGCGGCGTCGGCGCGAAGGCGATGGTGATCGCGCGCGCGAGGAGCCACTCACGCAGGCGGGGCGGCGACACGCGGGTATCGGGCGCGGGGAGGTAGAGAGCCGCACCAGCGGCGAGGGCGGGCCAGATCTCCCAAACGCTGGCCTCGAAGGCCAGGCCGGCGAGGTGGGTGGTACGATCCCGGGGGGAGAGGGCCACGGCGCGCTGGTGCCAGGCGACGAGATTGAGCAGCGCGCGCTGGGGCACGGCGACGCCTTTGGGCTGCCCGGTGGAGCCGGAGGTGTAGATCAGGTAGGCCAGATGGTCGGGCAGCGCCACGTGCGGCGGATTGGTCGTCGGCTGCTCGGCCAGGGTATGCCAATCGGCATCCAGGCAAAACACCTGCGCCGGATGGCGGGTACCGGGTGCCGGGTGCCCTTCGCGCATGGCGTGGTGCAGACGCGCGACCAGCGCGGCCTGCGTCAGGATCACGGGCACCTGCGAATCGTCGAGCATGTAGGCCAGGCGCTCTTGAGGATAGGCCGGATCGAGGGGTACGTACGCGCCGCCGGCCTTGAGGATCGCCAGCATGCCGACGATCATCTCCAGGCTGCGCTCGACACACAGCGCGACCAGCACATCCGGCCCGACGCCCTGCGTCCGCAGATAGTGCGCGAGCTGATTGGCGCGTCGGTTCAACGCGGCATAGGTCAGCGCCTCCGACCCATCGACCACGGCGCTGGCTGCCGGATTACGGGCGGCCTGCTGCTCGACAAGCTGGTGAACAGCGCGATCGTTAGGATAGGGGACGGCGGTGGCGTTCCACGCGGCCAGCCGCTCCTGCTCCGCCGTCGTCAGCAGCGGCAGCATGGCGATCGGCTGCTCTGGGCACGCCGCGATACCCGCCAGCAAGATCCGGTAGTGGGCCGCCAGTCGCGCGATTGTATCCGGCTCGAAGAGATCGGTGTTGTAGTGCAGCGCGCCATCAAGCGAGCTTCCCTGCTCCACGAGCAGCAGCTCAAGATCGAACTGCGAAGTCTGCTGCTCCATCTCGACCGGCTCCAGGTTCAGGCTCGACGCTGTCCGATCGACCCCGCTCCACGCATGCTTCTCCAGGCTAAACATCACCTGAAACATCGGCGAGCGGCTGAGATCGCGGTCGGGGCTGAGGCGCTCGACCAGCAGCGGAAACGGATACTCGTGATGCGCGAGCGCGTCGAGCACCGTTTGGCGAGCCTGGCGGAGCAGATCGACGAAGCGCAGATCAGCCGCGAGGGCAGCGCGCAGCACCAGCGGGTTGACGAAGTAGCCGACTGTATCAGCGAAGCGGGCGCGGCTCCGGCCTGCCGACGGCGAGCCAACCACGATCTCCGGCTGCTCCGTGTAGCGGTACAGCAGCGCCTGAAATGCGGCCAGACAGACCATAAAGAGCGTCGCGCCCTCGATTGCCGCCAGCGCCTTGAGCCGCTGCACCAGTTCGGCGTCAATGCTGAAGCGCTGCGTCGCGCCGTTGGATGTTTGAGCCGGTTGACGCGGACGGTCAGACGGCAGATGCAGCGCAGGAGTGCCCTGTGGGCCAAGCTGCTGCTGCCAGTAGCGCCACAGCGTCTCGCCGCGCGGCCCGGCAAGCAGGTCTGCCTGCCAGCGCACATAGTCGGCGTACGCTCCGGTCGTCGGTTTGAGCGGCGAAGCCCGGCCTGCTACCCTGGCGCTGTAAAGGAGCTCCAGCTCGCGCAGCAGAACCGTCAGCGACCAGCCATCGGCCACGAGATGATGCACCGTCAGCAGCACGATCGACTCGCCGGGATCGCGTCGGAAGAGGTAAACTCGTACTAGCGGACCGTGGACAAGATCGAACGGTCGGCGGGCCGCGTCGGCAAGCCGGGTATGAAGCTCCGCATGGCTCCACGCCGCGCCGTCCTCCGCATAAAACGCAACCGTCATCTCTGGCTGAACCTGCTGCACGGGAGCGCCCAGATGCTCCTGAAACGTCGTCCGCAGCGCCGGATGTCGATCGACTAGCATCTGAAACGCGGCGCGCAGCGCGGACTCATCGAACGTCGCCGCGCCGATCCGTACGGCGCGGGCGATTGTGTAGGCGGCGCTCTGTGGCGCGACCTGCTGCAAAAACCAAAGCGCGCGCTGACCATACGAGAGCGGAAAGCTGCCCGCTCCGGCTGGCTCGACGTCAGGCTGCTCGATCGCATCTGCCGCGCGCAATTGTGTCGTCAGCGCCCGCGCAAGAGCGGCGATGCTTGGTGTCTCCAAGAAGGTGGTCATCGGCACCACCAGGCCAAGCTCGGCTTCGACGGCGTGCTGGATCTCCACCGCTGCCAGCGAGTCAAGGCCAAACGCGCTCGGAGGCTGCTCTCGATCGAAGACACCCGGCGATACGCCGAGCAGCCGCGCCATGTGCTCGATCAGATGCTGCTCGACCAGCAGCTCACACGCGGCGGCATCGAGCGCGATCAGCAGTGCGGGCGGCGGAAGCTGGAGCGCGTCGGGCACATCACGCTCCTCGGTTGGCTGAAGCGTGCTTGCTCCGAGCATCGGAAGGCTGCCCGACACAAACTGGCTGCGACAAACATGCCGCTGGATCTTGCCGCTTGACGTACGCGGCAGGCTGCCCGGCTTGATCAGCACGACCGCGTAGACTTGAACGTCGTGCTGCTCGGCGACGGCCCGGCGCACCGCGGCAGCGACCTCGTCGCTGGACACGCTGCGATGCTGCCGCCGGACCTCATGCACGATCACCAGCCGCTCAGCGCCGTCGATGTCTACGCCAAAAGCAGCGCTGGCGTTTGGCTGCAAGGCGACGTGGCTCTGCTCTGCCGCCAGCTCAAGATCATGAGGATAGTAGTTACGCCCGTGGATAATAATCAGCTCTTTGAGTCGGCCCGTGATAAACAGCTCGCCGTCCTGAACAAAGCCCAGATCCCCGGTGCGCAAGAATGGCCCTTCATTCGTCTCGGCGAGATACGCAGCGAATGTCTGCTCCGTCTCAGCGGCGCGATTCCAGTAGCCGCCTGCGACGCTCGGCCCGGCAACCCAGATCTCGCCGATCTCGTCAGGCGCGCAGCGCCGTCCGGTCGTGGGCTGCACAATGGCGATCTGCTGATCGAATGCGGCGAATGGCGCGCCGCAACCGACCAGCTCCCGGCGCTGTGAGCTCGTCGCCAGCGCCACCCGATGCCGCGCCAGGGCCTCCCGATCGAAGGCCCGCACCGTCGGCGGCGCGGACACCTGTATGCCCGTAACGATCAGCGTCGCCTCGGCCAGGCCGTAGCAGGGGTAGAAAGCTTCCCGCTGGAAGCTGGCGCAGGCAAACGCCTCTGCAAACCGCTGGATGGTGGACGGACGGACGGGCTCAGCGCCACAAAAGGCGACCGTCCAGCTACTCAGATCGAGGCTGGCGCGCTGCTCCGGCGTACTTTTCCGCACGCACAGATCGTAGGCAAAGTTCGGCCCGCCGCTGGTCGTCGCGCCCGTCCGCGCGATCGTCTCCAGCCAGCGCAGCGGTCGTTGCAGGAAGCTCACGGGTGACATCAGTGTCACCGGAAACCCGGCGTACAGCGGCTGCAAAATCCCGCCGATCAGGCCCATATCATGATACGGCGGCAGCCAGATCACGCCCCGGCTCTCTGGTCCATGCCCGAAGGCGTGCTCGATCTGCGCCAGGTTATGCAGCAGATTCCCATGAGTCAGCATCACGCCTTTGGGCGCTGCGGTGGAGCCGGAGGTGTATTGCAGAAATGCGAGCGTCGCACTCGTGATGCCTGGCGGCTGCCACGCATGCGCCACCTCCGGCTTGAGCTCGTCGGTGGTGAGCCAGCGGAGCGCGCCGAGCTCTGGCGTATGGTCGAACTGGAGGCGAAGATTGGCAAGCGTGGCGCTGGTCGTGAGCGCGAGCACCGGCTGCGCGTCCGCGATGATCGCGCGCAGCCGTGGCGCGGGGCGGTTACTCGGCGGCAGGTACGCGGGGACCGGGACCATGTTGGCGTACAGGCAGCCAAAAAACGCCGCGATATAGTCCAATCCGGGCGGGTAGAGCAGCAGCACGCGCTGCTCCGGCAGCTCCATGTGCTGCAACGATCCGCCGATCATGCGCGCCTGGTGATCGAGCTCGCCAGCCGTCAGCGGAGCTTCTGCATCCTGGCCCTGGAACGTATAGATGTGCTGATCCGGCTGATGCTGAGCACGATCACGCAACAGATCTACCAGCGTCATATCATCACATCGTCGCTTGATCGGAGCAGTTCCCACACGCTATCTCCGTCGTGAGTGGTCATTGAGCGAACTGCGAGCTGTCTCAGTTCCTCGTCCGTCTGAATCCGTAGCAGGTGTATCGAGAACGTATCAGGCCAGCTCCAGGTGTTGGCAATCGATTCTGTGTAGCGCATGAAGAGCCGATGAACAGGCCATCCCAGGGCACGAGCAGGCTAGCTTGAGCTGCATACCGCTGCCAGTGTCGCTCGACGCTCAGGAGCATTCTGGAAGTCAGACCTTCTGGTTGGCACGCGGTACATGCGTATGCGATGCCATAGGCTTATGATGTGGAGATCTGGTCGTGTGCTGTGGTCGCCATCTCTCGATGCATACTTCCCATGAGCTACAGACCAACAGCGTGTTGTGGGGGGATTCGCTGCGGAGGCTGCTGCTCGATTATTGGCCGCTATCCTTCAGCCAGGGAACAGTCGGCTCATTATACCAGCATTTTGTTAACCAGGAGTATCGTCGATGTTGAGGTAGGATCTATACCTCTATTGACAATTGTGGCTACCTACGTCAGAATGAGATGGCGCTCTACTACGGTCGCCCATACGTACGACGATCGTAGCAAAGCTGTGCGATAGATACGGTGACACCGAGCAAGGAGGATGCGGCTCCGCCCACGGCAACCGGCTGGGATGTTTGCCGCTCAATGAGGATGAACGTTGTTACGGTAGAGATGACCGAGCGGCCATCCAACGAGGCGCTCGGCCTTATTGTCAACGGAGTACGCAGCTACAATTACGCCATGCGTGGTCATGAGGCACCACGCCCGGTCGCGTTCTTTCTGCGTGATCAGGATAGTCGCATTGTTGGAGGCGTATCCGGGGATTTGTGGGGCCGCTCGGTGCATGTGAGCGCCATGTGGGTCGACGAACGGTATCGCGGTCAGGGCTACGGCGCTAGCCTTCTACGAGAGCTAGAAGCCTACGCAGCAGCACGCGGCCATGTCTTAGCCTACGTGGAGACGCTCAGCTATCAGGCCGCTCCATTCTATCAAAAGCAGGGCTATCGCGTATTCGGCGCGCTCGAAGGGATCGCAGAAGATTGCACCTACTTCTTTCTTCGGAAAGACCTCCTGCCTGCCAGCCCAATCTCGGCACAGACGGAGCGTTAGCAAGCGGCGCGGGCTGCCTGGGCCGAGGCTCGCGGCAGCGGTACGATCTTGACAAATTATTACTTCTCTACTACACTGGCCGCACCCCCCGTATGATTTTGACACATCCTATACATTTGCATACTCCTCTCAATAGGACTCTACGGTCGGCGCCTTTCGTCAGGTTTGCGACACAGCGAGACGTATGCTTGCCCAAGCATGGAACTGGGATAGCGGTGGCCGAACGATGCGTGCTACCACATCACGACCCACCCGTACCTTCTACGCGCCTGATCGTCTCTTCTGCGAGCGAAGCACCGCTCTCGCACCCATGAGGCACGTCACCTGATGCACAAGGAGCCATCCTGATGACCAACAAGTCGGCCTTCTACTACTTCTACTTCCTGGTTGCCGGCTATGCCATCTCCTCGTTTGGTAGCTTTCTGAACATGGTCGCGCTCAGCCTCTTTGTCTACCACCTCTCCGGTAGTGCATTGCAGACGGGCCTGTACATGACTCTGCGGCTGGTCGCCAGCTTCTTTGGTGGATTAGCGGCTGGGAATCTGGTCGCGCGCTACCCTCGGAAGCCGCTGATGATCGTCAGCGACGTGACGCAAGGCCTGGGACTCCTGGTCTTACTGGTCGTCCCATCCACAATCCAGCTTGAAACCCTGTATGTGTTGAGCGTCGTCCTTGGCCTCTGCAGCACGCTCTCCGGCGTCGCGCTCCGCAGCAGCATTCCTGAGATCGTCGGCCAGGATCAGCGCGTGCGGGCGAATGGCCTGCTGGTTACAGGTCGGTCGTTCGCCACCGTGCTCGGCTTTGCCTCGGCGGGCATGATTGTCGCCTGGTCGGGCTACGAGACGGCGTTTCTGATCGACGCGATCACCTTCTTTATCTCGGCG
>DASUTC010000114.1 GCA_036374795.1 Herpetosiphonaceae bacterium | reverse complement strand
GAGTGCCAGGCGGGTGCCAGGCGGGTGCCATGCCCAAAGGGCGCCCGGCGTCTTCGTTTCCTACAACATACGCTACCAGCCGCTCGTCGCGGAGCAGCACCACGGCCTCGCGCACGGCCTCGTGCTGGCGCAGCACGGCCTCGATCTCGCCCAGCTCGATGCGATACCCGCGCAGCTTGATCTGGTGGTCGCTGCGGCCCAGGAACTCGATGCTGCCGTCCTCATGGTAGCGCGCCCGATCGCCGGTTTTGTAGAGCCGACCGCCGGGAGTCGCCGCGAACGGACACGGCACGAAGCGCTCCGCCGTGAGCGCGGGACGGCCAAGGTAGCCGCGCGCAAGCTGCACGCCGCCGATGTGCAGCTCGCCGGGCACGCCCACCGGCACCGGCTGCATGTGCGCGTCCAGCAGGTAGATCTGCGTGTTGGCGACCGGCGAGCCGATTGGGACGCTGCGGCGCTGATCATGGGGATTGCACCGCCAAAACGTCACGTCGACCGCTGCCTCCGTGGGGCCGTAGAGATTGTGCAGCGCGGCGTCCAGCCGGGCAAAACATCGCTCCTGAAGCTCGAACGGCAGCGCCTCGCCGCTGCACATGATGCGGCGGACGCTGGTACATGTGCTGGCGTCGGGCTGCTCTAAAAAGACATGCAGCATCGCCGGAACAAAATGGAGCGTGGTGATCTGCTGCCGCTTGATCACATCGATTAGGTAGGCCGGATCGAGATGGCCGCCCGGCTGAGCCATGACGAGCCGCGCGCCCGTGAGCAGCGGCCAGAACAACTCCCAGACCGATACGTCGAAGCTGAACGGCGTTTTTTGCAGCACGCGATCGGCAGCGCTCAGGCGATACTCCTGCTGCATCCAGAGCAGGCGATTGCAGATGCCCTGATGCGTGTTCATAACGCCTTTGGGCCTGCCGGTCGAGCCCGATGTGTAGATGATATACGCCAGGTTGTCCGGCGTGAGATCTACATCTGGCGCATCCTCAGGCTCTCCGGCGATCTGCGGCCAGTCAGCGTCGAGACACACTACCCGCGCGGAGCAATCGGGCAGGCGGGTATCCTCTGGGTGCAGCAGGCGCTGCTGGGTCAGCACGACCGACACCTGGCTATCGTCGAGCATAAAGCGCAGCCGCTCGGCGGGATAGGCCGGGTCGAGCGGCAGATACGCGCCGCCTGCTTTAAGAACGCCGATCAATCCGATCACCAGCTCCAGCGACCGATCCAGGCAGACGCCAATCGGCGCTTCGGGCTGGACGCCAAGGCTGCGCAGGTAGCGGGCAAGTTGATTGGCGCGCTGGTTCAGCTCACGATACGTCAGATGGCGCTCGATCCGCTCAGGGCTATCCGCGACCACGGCGATGGCATCGGGTGTGCGCGCGGCCTGGGCCTCCAGCAGGTGATGAAGACACAGGCCCTTGAATGCCGCGATCTCCGTGGCGTTCCAGCCCGCGATCTCGCGCTGCTCGGAGGGCGTGAGCAGCGGAAGATGGGCAATCCGCTGCTCCGGCTGCGCGACGATCTGGCTGAGCAAGGTTCGGAAATGGCCGCTCATCCGCTCGATCGTCGCAGGTCTGAACAGCGCGGTATTGTACTGCCAGGCACCCACCAGCGCATCGCGGCTCTCCGTCAGCGTCAGCGTGAGATCGAACTGCGCGGCCTGCTGTCGCAACAGCAGCGGCTCAACGGTCAGCCCGCCAAGATCGATCGGGCCATCCTCCGCGCCGACCGCGATCATTGCCAGGCCGCCATCGCCGTGCAGAGGCTCGTTCTGAAAGACAAACATTACCTGAACGAGCGGCGAGCGGCTGGCGTCGCGGGCTGGCTGAAGCTGCTCGACCAGCAGCGGCAGCGGGTAGTCCTGGTGATCGAGCGCGCCGAGCACGGTCTGCCGCACCTGGGCCAGGAAGGTGAGGAATGGAGGATCATGTGCCAGGTTGGCGCGCAGCACGACCGGGTTTACCAGGTAGCCCACCAGCTCAGCGAAGGCGCGGCGGCTCCGTCCGGTCGTCGGCGAGCCAACCAGCAGATCATCCTGGCCGGTGTAGCGCGCGAGCAAGATCTGAAACGCGGCCAGCAGCAGCGTGTACAGCGTTGTCTCGCTGCGCTGTGCCAGCGCCTTGAGCTGGCGAGTCAGCGCTTCGTCCAGCCTGAGCGGGAATGTCGCGCCGTTGGAGGTTTGGATCGCCGGTCGCGGGTAATCGGTCGGTAGATCCAGCACCAGCGGCGCGTCTGCCAACTGGTGGAGCCAGTAGTCTCGCAGCGCTCTGCCTGCGGAGCTGGCGAGCAGCTCGGCCTGGAACGTGACATAATCTGTGTATTGGAGCGTCAGCGGTGCGAGCGCCGCAGCCTGTCCGGTCGTCTCGGCGGCATAGAGCGCGCCAAGCTCGCGGATCAACAGCGAGAGCGACCAGAGATCGGCGATGATGTGATGGACCACAAACAAGAGCACATGCTCCTGGTCCGATTCGCTGAACAGGCAGACACGCAGGAGCGGGCCGCGCTGGAGATCGAACGGACGCTGCGCTTCGATCTCCAGCCGCTCATCAAGCGCGGATCGGTCGCGTGGCAGCGGCTCGATCGAAAAAGCCGGTGCAAGCTGCTCATGCACCTGTTGCAGCGGCTCGCCGTGTGGGGCTGGGAACGTTGTACGCAGCGCGGCATGTCGCGCGACCAGGTGCTCAAGCGCTCGACGGAGCGCCGCGCCATGCAGATCCGAACGAACGCGCACGGCATGTGCGATGGTGTAGGCCGTGCTGTCCGGATCGAGCTGGCACACAAACCAGAGCGCTCGCTGTCCATACGAGAGCGGATGCTGCGTGCTGCCGGTCGCGGCGGCGCGGATCGG
The DNA here is from genome assembly GCA_036374795.1 of Herpetosiphonaceae bacterium. Lineage (NCBI taxonomy): Bacteria > Bacillati > Chloroflexota > Chloroflexia > Herpetosiphonales > Herpetosiphonaceae > Herpetosiphonaceae bacterium. The sequence goes on along the minus strand of DASUTC010000114.1, from coordinate 9,438 downwards.
AGCGGCATCCGATTCCTCGGCGATGGTGTCGAGCAGCACACCGGCAAGCTGGACGATCGTCGCGTCGCGGAGGAAGCTCGTCATCGGCAGCACAACGTCCAGCGCGGACTCGATCGCGTGTTGCAGCTCCACGGCCATCAGCGAATCCAGGCCAAAGCCGCTGATCGAGCGGGTCGTCGTCACCTGCGACGGATCGACTCGCAGCGCCCGCGCGATCTGGCGTTGCAGATACGCTTCCAGGGCTGGCTGCCGCTCCTCAGGCGCAAGCGCGCCGAGCGTCTCGCGGCTGGTGCTGGCTGCATCGGCCTGCAATGACGCGCCCGGCAGCGTATCGATAGCGAAAAGATCCAGCGTACCGGCTAAGAAGGCTGCCCGGCAGGCAAAGCGCTGGATTTTTCCGCTGGAAGTCTTGGGAATCTGGCCGGTCTTGAGCAGCGCTACGGCGTGTACATGCAGGTCGTGGTGCTCGACCACCGACCGGCGGATCGCAGCCACCAGCTCATCCGGCGGCGTGCCCCGCGCCTGCCGCTCGACCTCCTGCACCACCACCAGGCGTTCCTGGCCGTCCACCTCGATCGAAAATGCCGCGCCCGCGTTCGGACGCAGCACCGGATGGCTGAGCCCGACCGTTTGCTCAATGTCCTGCGGATAGTAGTTCTGCCCGCGAATAATGATCAGATCTTTGATTCGGCCTGTGACGAACAGCTCGCCCTGGTGGATACAGCCCAGGTCGCCGGTGCGCAGGAACGGGCTGTCATCCGATCCCGCGATCGTCGCACGAAAGATCTGCGCCGTCTCGGCGGGTCGATTCCAGTAGCCCTGCGCGACGCACGCCCCCGCGACCCAGATCTCGCCGATCGTGCCTGGTGAGCAGCGCTGCCCGGTCTGCGGGTCGACAATCGCGATCTGATGACCACCGATCGGTTGTCCGCAGCCAACCAGCCGTCGCGTCCGTGTCTGGGCGCTGGCGCTGGTTGGCTGCTGCTCCAGCGCGTCGGCGTGAACAGCCTGGATCACTGGCGGAGCAGCTTTGCCGCCGCCTGCGATCATCAGCGTCGCCTCGGCCAAGCCATAGCACGGATAGAACGCTTCCCGCCGAAAGCCGCACGGCGCGAACACTGCGGCAAAGCGATCCAAGGTCTGCGGCTGGATCGGCTCAGCGCCCACAAAGGCAACATCCCAACTGCTGAGATCAAGGGTCGCTGCCTGCTCAGGCGTGATCCTGCTGGCACACAGATCATAGGCAAAGTTCGGCCCGCCGCTGGTGGTAGCCCGGACGTGATCGATCGCCTGAAGCCAGCGGATCGGACTCTGAAGAAACGTCATCGGCGACATGAGCGTGACGGGAAATCCGGCGTAGAGCGGCTGTAAGATCCCGCCGATCAGGCCCATGTCGTGGTACGGCGGCAGCCAGATCACGCCGCGACTATCGGGCGTGTGCTCGAAGCAGCGCTCGATCTGGCGGACGTTCTCCAGCAGATTGCGATGCGTCAGCATCACGCCTTTTGGCGTCGACGTGGAGCCTGAGGTGTACTGCAAAAAGGCGATACGCTCAGGAGCCAGCGCGGGCGGCGTCCAATCCAAAGCTGCGTCGTCAGGCAGATCATCCGTTGCCAGCCAGCGCAGGGCAGCCAGGCTGAGCAGATCATCCGATTGTCGCTGCATCTTCGAGATGATCCGGGCGGTGGCGAGCACCGCTGTCGGCTGCGCGTCTGCCACAATGCTCTGGATGCGCGTGCGGCTACGGTTCAGCGCGGGCGGATAGGCGGGAACGGCAATCGCGCCTGCGTAGAGGCAGCCGAAGAACGCGGCAATGTACTCGATTCCTGGCGGATAGAGCAGGACGACTCGCTCGCCAATCGCGGTAGTTTGCTGGAGCAGCCCAGCAATTGCCTGAGCCTTGCGATCCAGCTCTCCATAGGTCAGCTCGACGGCGCTGGTCGCTCCATCCGATACAAAGCTGTAGGCCAGTCGATGCGGCTGATGGAGCGCCCGCCAACGGAGAAGCTCATGCAAGGTCTGTGGTATGTCCGACCGATCTGCGTGCTGGTGAACATCAGTCATCTTCATAAAAATCAGGCAAAGGAACCGCCGATGTGGCCCAACAGGCATCCCGGCAGGGGCATTGCCGTTTCCTCCCTTCGTCGGTAGAAATAGGCGGGCGTCGTTGCGCTGTAGCCCTGAGATAGAAGCCCTTCACGCGCTTGAGCAGCGTGAGCGTTGACGAAAACGCCTGTGGTATACTGCAACCACGCACAGACCACGGGTAGTATAGGGAGCTTTGTCAACCCCATACACCGTATCACACGGATCGCAGCATGGTCTAGAGCTGCCAGTACCATGTTCGCTGCTGTCCGATGTCTTGCCGCGAGGTGTAGGCCCTGGCACAGAGGATCACACTCCCCACGCTGGCGAAACGGATAGCCGACGCAGCGCGCCAGCGCGGGAGTCGTCACAGGAAGATCCATGAGCAACGATGCAGATGTGCTGATCGTCGGCGCCGGTCTGGCCGGCCTCTATTGGCCGCGCCGCCGCCCACGATGCGCTCTGGGCGGCGCTGCTCGCCCGACAGGCCGCGTCTAGCGCTCCGGCTATGGCCGCTGGACGATGCGCAGGAGCGGCAGCGCGAGCATCGTAAAGAGCGCAAGCGCCAGGGCGGTCCCAGCCAGCGTCGCGGAAAATCCCCAGTGCTCGATCGCAAGCCCGGCCAGGTAGGTGCCCAGGCCGCCGCCGAGAAACAAGGAGAACGCAAAGAGCGACACGGCGGTCCCGCGCAGATCCGGCACCAGCTCTGTGGCCCGTGTTTGCAGCGTGCTATGCGCGATCACAAAGCCTGCGCCGCCCAGCACCATCGCGATGGGAAACCAGACGAACGTCGGGCGGAACGGGATGAGCAGATACGAGATCGTGAGGCAGGAGCCGCCCACGAGCACCATCCCGCGCTCGCTGATGCGCGCCACGAGCTGACCGACGCGGCGCGCCGTGACCATGCTGGCGACGCCGCTCAGCATCAGCAGCAGGCCGATCGTCGCGTAGCTGAGCTGATCGCGCTCGAACAGCAGCGCGCCAAGGTAGCCCACCGTGCCGGTCGCCGTCAGGCCCTCCAGAAAGACGATCGCGTACAGCGCGTACGCCCGCGCCCCGGCGTGCTGAAAAATCGCGCGATACGGGCCGAAGACTCCTCGCCCACGTGGCACGGACGCGCGAGCGCGCTTCACGGGCGTGCGCAGCAGCACGGCGGCGACCGCCAGCGCGATGATCCCGTACGTCAGAAAGAGCGTCCGCCAGCTGGCGATCGTCGCGATAATGCCGCCCAGTGCTGCCGATAGCACGCCGCCAAGTGACGCGACGCTGATCACTCGTCCCAGCGTCGCCTGGCGCTCGGAGTAGGGCACGGCATCGCCGACATACGCCAGCGCAATCGGAATAACTCCGGCTGCGGCTGCTCCTGTGCCAAGCCGTAACAGCGTCAGCGTCAGCAGATCAGGAGCCAGGGCGCTGACAAATGTTCCGAGCGCGAACAGCGCCAGGGCAACGCCCATCACCCGCTGCCGACTGAAGCGATCCGCGAGCGGCCCGTACACAATCTGGAACACGCCATACGGCAGCGTGTAGGCCGTAATCAAGATGCCAGTGCGGGCAACCGGCGTGACGAACTCTCCGGCTATTGCCGGAAGCAGCGGCGAAATAACGCGAGCTTCAGCGCTCACCATAAAGATTGCCGCCATGATGATCAGCAATTGCGCGGACGACGTTCCTCGCGGCGAGGCATCCGGCGGCATATCTTCCGGCGTGGGCTGCTCAGCAGCCGACGACAGGCGTGCTTTTTGCACCGCGTCCTCCTTCTCAAGCGAACCTGCTGAAGCATACCACCGATGTGCTCGACCTGCGCGGAACACCTGGCGCAACGCAGCGGATCGCGGCGTGCCGAGGCGCTGGTAGGCGGCAGATGCGACGCCAGGCTCGGCGTGTGGCGGTTCGATCGCCGGATCTCGTTCGATACAGGCCACGCGCCGTCGCGCCAAAAGTCCCGGCTACTGCTAGCCCATTTCCCGCGCGGTCGGCCCCTAGGCAAGGACACTTGACCACAGCGATAATTGTATCGATAATGATGGACACCTCTCAATGCAGAAATTTGGAGATCGTATGCGCCGTACGCTTCGTGTGTTCCGCTGGCTGCTTATCCTGCTGGTTATCGTTGTGCTCGTGACGGGCGCGGGTGGCTACGTATTTCTTCGTCGCACCCTGCCTCAGGTCGCGGGTACGATCAAGGTATCCGGATTAAACGCGCCGATCGATATTGTGCGTGATGTCGATGCGATCCCGCATGTTTTTGCCCAAAGCCGGGATGACGCGATCTTCGGCCTGGGGTATGTCCATGCGCAAGACCGGCTCTGGCAAATGGAGTTTCAACGCCGGATCGGGCAGGGCCGCCTGTCCGAGATTCTCGGCGAGAGCACCCGTGATACCGATCGGTTCTTGCGCACGCTTGGCACCTACCGCGCTGCCGAGCAATCGTGGCAGGCGCTCTCCTCCGATTCGCGAGCAGCCGTCGAGGCGTACGTTGCGGGGATCAATGCGTTTATCGCCGCGCCGAGCAGCGCGCTCCCCATCGAATTTACCCTTCTCGGCACGACGCCCGCCCCCTGGACGGGGCCTGACGTGCTGGTGTGGCAAAAGATGATGGCCTGGGACCTTGGCGGCAACTGGGCGAGTGAGGTGCTGCGGACCGACATCATTCGGGCAGTTGGGCCGGAGCGAGCCGCTGCCCTGCTGCCGGACACGCCGGAAACCAGTCCGAGCATTATCACCGCCGCCATACCCAACGGCGACTACGATGGCTTGTTGACGCTGGGCGCCGAGGTTCGCTCGCTGATGGGCGCTGTCGGCTGGAGCGGTGAGGGCCTGGGATCGAACAACTGGGTCGTTGACGGCACGAAAACCGTGTCGGGCAAGCCGCTGCTCGCCAACGACCCACACCTTGGCACGCGCATCCCGTCGATCTGGTACCTTGCGCACCTCTCCGCGCCCGACTATGAGGTTATCGGCGCGACGCTGCCGGGCCTGCCCACCATTGTGATCGGGCGTAATCGGGCGATTGCCTGGGGCGTGACGAATGTCGGGCCGGATGTTCAGGATTTGTATCGTGAGCGGCTCGATCCGACCGGGACCCTGGCGGAGTTTCAGGGGCAGATGGAGCCGATGCAGGTCATCACCGAGACGATCAAAGTCAAGGGCGCGGAAGACGTGATCCACCGCGTCCGCATCACGCGCCACGGCCCGCTGATCTCGGATGCGCTCAACACCAGCAATGCCAGCCTGCCCGAAACAGAGCGCCAGCCGATGATGGAGCCGCTCGCCTTTCGCTGGACGGCTCTCGATCCCCAGGATACGACGCTCGATGCGTTCTTAGGCATCAACCAGGCACAAAACTGGGACCAATTCGTGCAAGCGCTGCGGAGCTATGTCGCGCCCTCCCAGAACTTCGTCTACGCCGACATCACGGGGAACATCGGCTACTATGCGCCGGGCCGCATTCCGATCCGCGCCAGTAATGATGGGTCGCTCCCCGTCGAGGGCTGGTCGGGGGCGAACGAGTGGACCGGCAGCGTACCATTTGAAGAGCTGCCGCATGTGTATAATCCGCCGAGCCATATGATCGTGACGGCGAACAACCGGCCCACGCCCGCCAGCGACCAATACTTCCTGGGCCGGGAATTTGCGCCGCCGTACCGCTACCAGCGGATCGCTGAGCTGATCGAGGCAAAAGATAAGCTCAGCCCCGGCGATTTTGCCGCGATCCAGGGCGACACCGTCTCGCTTCATGCACGCGAGCTCTTACCGATCCTGCTCCAACAGACCGCCGCCCAGACCGCCGAGGAGGAGCAGGTACTCGATCTGCTGCGTCAGTGGGACGGCAATACCAATGGCGATAGCGCGGCGGCAGCGATCTTTGAGGTCTGGTACTCGCGATTAACGCGAGCTATTGCAGCCGATGAGCTTGGCGCGAGATTGATCGAGCGCTACGAAGAACGATTTACCTTTTCCCGTCCGTTCATCCAGCAGGTCCTCAGTGAGCCCAGCCCGTGGTGCGACGATACCACAACATCGCTGTCGGAAACGTGCGCCCAGATTGTCGCCGAGACGTTTCGCGACGCGCTTGAGGAGGTGCGTAGCCGCCAGGGAGCACCGCCGACCGAATGGCGCTGGGATCGGATGCATGTCACGGTCTTTCCCCACCAGCCACTCGACAATGTACCGGTGTTGAAGGCGTTTTTTAGCCGCTCGCTCCCGCACGGCGGCGATCACAGCACGGTCAATGTTGCCCCGTTCGATTTCGAGTACCCGTTTGAGCAGCGCCATAGTCCTGGGTACCGCCAGATCATTGACCTTGCCAATCTCGAAGGCGGTCAATTCTTGCACTCTGTCGGCCAGTCGGGACACGTCCTGTCGCCGCACTACGCCGATTATCTTGCCGACTGGAAGGCCATCCGCTATCGCCCGATGCGGATGGAACGCACGACGATTGATGCCGCCGCTCAGGGAACGCTGCGCCTCACGCCATAGCGCTTCTTGAACAGCCTGATGCTGCGAGTGGCAAGCCGACTCGTGATTGGCATGCTGAACATAGTGGCCCACCCGCTGCAGCGGCGCGAGTCGTTCTGCGCTACCAGCGGGTGGGCCAACGTGATCCGATCGCCGGGCAGGTCTGCTGAAGGCTGGCTGGATGCGTTAATGTATGCAATAGTAGATCAACAATATTACATACTACTCCCTTTTGTGTTCAAAATGACATAATGAAGCGCCATGAAGCGCGTAGAACCTCTCGCGTTCTGAGCCTCCGGCCTACATCGTTGAGACTCAGACACGCTTTCATGCTGCCGAAGGTCGATGAAGGAACGTCTCAGGGGTACCGCGCGGGGGGTACAGAAATGTTAAGAGATTTTAAAGATTTACGCCTCCTGTATTCAGGAGGCGTTTAGCGTCTCGGTATAAAGTACAGCTACCGTCGTCTCGCAGACGTTGGTAGCGTCGGGCAAGCGGTAGCGGATTCGGATCCAGAAACCTCCCAAGGCTGAGCAGCAGGAGGTGTTCGCGATGATAACGGAGGGAAAATCATGCGGAAGGCTCGCGTGCTAGTCGTAATCTTGGTTCTGCTCGCACTCGGAGCGACTCTTGCTCCGGGCGACGTGGCACACGCCTACTCCACGCCGCTGCAAACCAGCCCCATGGTAGGCCGCACCTGGAAAACGGGCGCTCGCATCTGGGTGGGGACGAGTGATACCTATGGAAACGATACGAGCGAAACGCTGACACTGCGCGTCAGGCTGGCAACCGCCTGCGAAACATGCTGGCTGTCATCGGTAGAGATGACCAGGATCGGAGCTGGTAGCGGCTATCGCTCGTGGAAGGCGACCCTGTCCGGGCTGTCGCCTGCAACCAGGTACGATTATCGGATCTTTGCGTCCGGCCTGACGGGCGAGCGCGGCGGCAGCTCCTTTATGACGGAGCCGGATGCACCGGCACGCTTCAAGGTTGGCGTGGCCTCCTGCATGAATGGCGAGAAGCAGCCCAGCCAGCCCTCGTTTAGCATCATGCGTGAGCAACTCGACAATGGACAGCCTAACTTGCATGTGCTGCTGGGCGATAATATGTACACCACACAGAATCCGCCAACGAAGGACCATTACTGGTTCAAGTATATGCAGCAGCGTAAGGTGCCGGAGTTTGCTTCGGTCTACCGCAACTTCCCCACCTACGCCATCTGGGATGATCACGACTACGGGCCGAATAATGAAGACGCAACCTTCGCTCAAAAAGACATTGCGCGGGCAGCCTTCGATGATCTTTGGGCGCACCCCGACTTCGCCGGGGATGGGATCTACCACACGTTCAACTGGGGCGGCGTCAACGATACGGGCGGCGTAGACTTCTTTATGATGGATGATCGCTGGGGCCGTGACTGTCCGCATAACATGCCAGCCGACTACCCGGCGAACATGTATGGCACCACCCAGTTCGAGTGGTTGAAGAGTCAGCTCTTAGCATCGCGGGCAACCTTTAAAGTGATCGCGAATGGCTCCACGCTGGGCAGCGTATGCTGGGGAAACCAGAGGCAGCAACTCTTCAACTTCATCGTCGCCAACAACATCAAAGGCGTCTTTTTCATAACCGGCGACATCCATCGTAGTCTGCTCACGCAGCGGACGCTGTCAAGTGGCTATCCGCTGTGGGAGGTCACATCCTCCGGTATCGGGGTTGGTGGCACCGATGCTGAGTATAGCTTTGCCATGCTCAATTTCGACCTGACACTAGCCGATCCTACGGTCACGTTCCAGGTCATTCAAAATCCGCAAAAGAGTTCGAGCATCAATGGTCCTGGCGTAACCGTTACATCTCGTACCGTGCGGCGCTCACAGTTGCAGAACTAAGCCTTTCGCATCCATCTGCCAGGCGCAGCCGTGGGCCAGGGAGGTATCGCTATGACGCCTCCCTGGTCTGTGGATCAACTCCGCGTTATGAGCGTATCCGCTCTTGCGCGTACTGGATGCCGTGCTGGAGATCGGCGTGCGTCACCAAACCATCGAGTGAAATTCCAAGGCCAACGATCGTACGCGCCAGCTCAGGACGAATGCCCACGAGGATCGGCAGAGCACCCAGCAATCTCGCCGCATTCGTCGCATCCATCAGCATCTGCGCCACCTGGGTATCGGCTACCGGCACGCCCGTGACATCGATAATGACCGCGCGGGCACCATGACGCTCGATCGCTGTTAGGAGCGATTCGATCAGCAGCGCGACCCGATCGGAGCTGATCACGCCGATCATCGGCATCACCAGAATCCCATCGAGCACCGGCACGACCGGGCTGGACAGATCACGGACGGTTGCGCTCAGCAATTCCCGCTGGTGGAGCGATTCCCGCAGCTCACACAGCACGCGCTCGGATTCCAGATTGGCTCGTCGGAGGTCGGCGGTGCGCTCGGCGACCCGCAACTCCAATCCTTCGAGAGTCTCATGAAGGCGAACCGTCATGCGATTGAACGCCCGCGCCAGGACCGCAATCTCGCCGCGCTCGGCAATCGCGACCTGCTGGCTGCGCCCGCCTGCGGTGATCTCACGCGCGGCCTGCGCCAGCGCAGCGATCGGCCTGGAGATGCGGGTCGCCATGAACAGCCCGATCAGCACGGCTACCAGCGCTGCCATACCGGCCAGCGCGCTGCTCAGGCCAGCCGTGTGCATAAAGTGCTGCTGCGCTTCATGCTCATCGATCTCTGCCAGGAGCGCGGCCCTTAATGCTGGTATCCAGCGATACGCGCCAATCACCGAAACCGGCGGAGTCTGGTAATTGGTATAGGTGCCGGTGCCCTGCTCGCCCGCAAGGCCACGGTCGATGCCAGGGCTGTGATAGGCCCGATTAAGCGGATAGCTCGACGA
>DASUTC010000113.1 GCA_036374795.1 Herpetosiphonaceae bacterium | reverse complement strand
CCCTCGTCGGGCACGGCGCGCAATTCCATCGCCTCACGCACCATGCTGGTGATCTCGGCCATCACCGCCGGATCGTCGGCCTTACCGTCGCGGGCGAACGGCGACACGCCACTCGCCTGCCGGTCTGCGATCACGCGCAACACGACATCGACGTCGATCTCGGTCTTGTTATCGGCGAGCCCGTACACCATCGCCATGTCGCAGATCGCGTTGACCACGCGCGGCACACCGCCGGAGAAATACTGCACCGCGCCGATCGCGGTGTCGCTGAAGATCGGCCGGTCAGCACCTGCGATCTGCAAACGGTGCCGGATATAGCGCCGGGTGTCGGCGTAATTCAGCGGCGTCAGGTGATACGAGATGCTGATGCGTTGGGCGAACTGCGCCAGCTCCGGGCTCTTCAGCTTGACCAGCAGTTCCGGCTGCCCAACCAGGATGATCTGTAGCAGCAGGTCCTTGTCGGCGTTGATGTTGGAGATCAGCCGCAGCTCCTCCAGGGCCTCGACCGTCAGGTTCTGCGCCTCGTCGACGATGAGGATGCAGCGGCGCCCTGCGCCGTACTCGCCGATCAGGAAATGCATCAGCTCCTGATAGATCTCGGCATCGCTTTGCGCCGTGGTGCTGCGCCCGAACGCCGCCAGTGCCCAGGCGGTGATGTCGGTGAGCCCGCTATGGGTGTTGGAGATGAGGCCGAGCGTGACGTCGCGGCCGATGCGCCGCAGCAGGGTGCGGATCAGCGTGGTCTTGCCCGAGCCGATATCGCCCGTGATGGCGCAGAAGCCCGCCTGTCCGGCGAGGCTGTATTCGAGGATGCTGAGCGCAAGCGAGTGCTTGCTGCTCATGAACAGGAAATCGGGGTCCGGCAGCAGCGAGAACGGTTTTTCTTTCAGCCTGAAGAAGGATTCGTACATGCAACCTACCTGGCGGTCTTTCGAGGTCGCTGGAACAGCCTAGTGGGCGTTCAACAGCGTACCGACGATGGCTTTGTTCCCGAGCAGATGGGCCGATCTCTCAAGCTCCGCCTTGGTGGTGCGGCCGCTACGCGCCACCAGCAGCACTGCATCCACATTGGGCAGGAACCCGAGCGTGTCGCTGGACGTCAGCAGCGGCGGCGCGTCGTAGATGATG
>DASUTC010000112.1 GCA_036374795.1 Herpetosiphonaceae bacterium | reverse complement strand
GACGATCTCCAGCAAAGCATCAATCGTGTGTATCACGATCAAGATCACGTGTCCTACCTGATCCTGCCTATTATTGAGCGGTAATAGCACTCGTGTTGGAGACTCACAGGCTTGCCGGGAGGTGCGCACTCACGACCCCGATTCCTCATGCTGCACCTCCCGGTCGAGCCATACCAGCGGTCGGTGTGGCTTGAGAACATCTTCGGTATTTCGAGCTAACCCTGCTCGATCTGTGTCGCAATGAAGAGCTTTTCTTTAATGCACCGCGATCCGTTTACCTTCTTTAACACATCCAGACGGTAACATCCTGACGCTTAAGCAGCTTCTCTATCTTTGCATCTATTCACAAGATCAGGTGCTTTTCTTGGAGTCAGCAACATACAAGAAGTATTATCCAGACACTCATCGTACACTAGCTATGTCAAGGTCGAGAGGAACCGTTCACACATCATAGCTGGTGTCGTCGTATTGGTTGCCGGTTAGCGGCTTTGTACTCGGTCATAGCGGTCGTCTGGATCTGGTCCTCTCGTTCGTGGTGGGGCGTTGCGTCATGGCTGTGATCCAAGAACTCATCACGAGTCGAGAATTGACATGCGCATCCGGCCACTTTTTGAAGCCAGCCTTCAGCTCTTTCTCTTAACACAACTAGTGATTGTTGTTCGTGCCAGGATGCTTCGATAGAGCGGCCATCTATCGATCGGCACAAACATATCTTGTGCGTAGGTCATATCAATGAGGAAAACCCCTGAAAGGAGCACACCATGACCGACACTGCCGATGTATCACCGGGTACCTGGTTCGTTGAAAATGACGAGCTATTTGTTTCGTCCGACGGGTGGCTCCGGTTTCCCCGTCCGCGACCAGAGGCTGAAGCGCGGCTGATCTGTTTCCCGCCCGCCGGTGCTGAGGCCTTTATGTACGATCGATGGGTCAACTTCCTGCCCGAATCGCTTGAATTATGTGCCGTCCAATTGCCGGAAGGGGAAGAGTATAACGACGTTCAGCAGGTGATCGCCACCCTGTCCGAGTCGATTGTCGAGCAGAGCCGCGCCGGTCAGAAGCTGATCTTCTGCGGTATCTGCCTGGGCGCACTATGGGCCTACGAATCGGCGCGCTATTTACGTGCCACCCACAACGTCGAGATTGCGCATCTGATTGTCGTGACGTATCCAGCGCCGGATCAGCAGGCTCCAACGATTGCGTTTATGCGCACATCCAACTTTATAAACATCATGACGAGCTACTTCCCGGCAGAATCGCCTGAGCATCAGTATGTGCTCTCGCGCCTGCCGTCGATGATGTATGCGGCTGATCTGGCCGAGCAGAATCTTCCTCCATTCGATCGACCGCTCGATTGCCCGATCACGGCCTTCGCCTCCATCCACGACCAGGTCATCGATCCGCAAGTGTTGTCGACATGGAAGCCGTACACCACCGGCAGCTTCCACGTTCACATGTGTGATGGCGATCACTTCTACGGCGATCATCATATGGAGGAGTTTTTGCAGGCGCTGGTGGGCTATCTTGAAGCAAGTGGATTGCAAAAAGTCTAGTTGCTCAAGCATACACATCAGAAGCTGGCGCTTTCGACAAGCTAGAAAGCGCCTGTTTCCCTTGACTGGTCGGACGACGATTTGCACGCATTGCTGACCGACAAAAGCTCGTCCATATCACAAGGAAACATGCATGAGCGAGAACAATCGTGTACGCCCGCTGGCACAGCTTTCCTCGGACCCACGGATAGCGAGCTTTCGCAAGCGCCAACAGCAAAAAGCGCAGGTCGTATCCAAACCACCGCAGATCCCGCGTCAGAGCAGGGCAGTGGCTATATTTCCAACATCGTTTGCGCAGCGGCGCTTCTGGTTGCTCGAAGCATACGCGCCAGCGCTGGGCCTGTGCCATGTCTCACAGGCGTATGACATCAGCGGTCAGATCGATCCCGCGGTTCTCCAACGATCGCTGGATGCTCTGGTTGCGCGGCATGAAGCGTTACGGACGACGTTTCACGCGACCGACGATCTGCCGGTTCAGGTTCTTGCCACGCAGAGTACGTTTCCGCTCAGTGAGATCGATCTACGGGCAGAGTCGGCGACGACGGTCGAGGCGCTCGCTCTTGATCTGGCAGCTCAGGAAGCGCAACGTCCTTTCGATCTTCAGTGCGGCCCGCTTGTACGGGCTTGCCTGCTGCGGCGCAGCGACGATCGAGCGCTGCTGCTGCTCACGCTGCACAAGATTATCGCCGATGCTTCTTCAATCCATATCTTGATGCGTGAGCTTGCATCGTTGTACAGCGCATTTGCCACCGACCAAACGGCACATCTCCCCGAGCTGCCGATCCAGTATGTGGATGTTGCTGTCTGGCAGCACCAGCAGATGGAAGCCGACAGGCTTAGCAACCAGGTAGAGTACTGGCAGCGGCAGCTGGCAGCGCTTCCGGCGCTCGAACTCCCGACAGATCGGCCTCGATCCGCGACGCCAACCTTTAGTGGTGCCGTGCAGAGTCGCGTGATGTCCGCCCGTCTGAGCCCGGCGCTCGAGGATCTGGCGCGGGCCGAAGACGCGACGCTCTTCATGGTGCTGCTGGCGGCCTTCAACGTGTTGCTGTACCGCTACTCCCAGCAGACAGACCTGGCAATCGGCACGCCGATCGTCAATCGCAACCGAGCAGAGATCGCGGATGTGCTTGGCGTCTTCAGTAACACGCTGGTCATGCGTAGCGATCTCAGCGGCAATCCCAGCTTTCGCCAGCTGCTACATCGGGTGCGCCAGGTAGCGATTCAGGGGTATACACACCAGGATCTCCCGTTTGAACGGCTCATCGAGCTGGTGCAGCCGGAGCCTGATTTCAGCCGTCCCGCGCTCTTCCAGGCCATGTTTATGCTTCAGCCGCCAGTAGCTGATCTTGCATTCGCGGGATTGACGCTCACGCCCCAGCTCGTCTCCAGCCAGGCTGCCCAGTTCGACCTGAACGTATCGGTACAACCGGCGACGCAGGGGCTATGCGTCGCCGCCGAGTACAACACCCATCTGTTCGATCCGGCGACGATCGAGCGAATGTTGGGCCACTTTGAAACCCTGCTCACCGCCATTGCTAGACAGCCAGACCAGCGCATCGGGGTGCTGCCGATGCTGCCTGACGCCGAATACCAGCGCATCCTGGTTGATTGGAATCGAACCGACGCCGACTACCCGCGGACGTACTGCCTGCATCAATTGTTTGAAGCGCAGGCCGCTCGTTCGCCTGAACGTATCGCCGTGGTTTGCGACGGGCAGCAGATTACCTATGCCGAGCTTGACCGGCGGAGTAACCAGCTAGCACGTCTCCTGCGTGAGCGCGGTGTCTGCCCGGATGCGCTGGTGGCGATCTGTATGGAGCGCACGATCGACCTGATCGTCGGACTGTTGGGCATCCTGAAAGCGGGTGGCGCCTATGTCCCACTCGATCCAGCCTACCCCGCCGAGCGACTGGCCTATATGCTTTCAGAGAGTCAAGCGACGCTGCTGCTGACTCAAGCACAGTTGATGCCTGCGCTGCCCAAACATAGCGCGCAGATCATCTGTGTTGATCGGGATTGGCCGATGGTCGCACAACAAGCATCCGACCCGCTGGTGCCAGAGGCGCTGCCCGACAATCTGGCCTATGTCATCTACACCTCCGGCTCGACCGGTAAGCCCAAGGGCGTACAAATTCCTCACCGCGCGGTGGTCAACTTCCTCCATGCGATGCGCCAGCGACCCGGCCTGACCGAGCAGGATACGCTGCTTTCGGTCACGACTATCTCGTTTGATATTGCCGGCCTCGAAATCTTCCTGCCGCTGACCGTCGGCGCGAGGACTGTCTTGGTCAGTCGCAGCGCCGCCGCAGACGCCGATCAACTGCTGGCAGCGCTGGCGAGTTCGCAGGCAACCGTGATGCAGGCCACGCCTGCTACCTGGCGGCTGCTGCTGGATGCGGGCTGGCGCGGCGATCCCACGCTGCGCATTTTGTGCGGCGGCGAAGCGATCCCGCAGGATCTGGCGCAGCAGCTACGGGCCAAGGCAGGTGCGGTCTGGAATATGTACGGGCCAACCGAAACTACGATCTGGTCGGCTGCCACGCCGCTTGGAGCGGAATCCGTTCTGATCGGCGAGCCGATCGCCAATACGCAGCTATATATCTTGGATCGCCAGATGCAGCCCGTGTCGGTGGGCGTTCCCGGCGAGCTGTTCATTGGCGGCGACGGATTGGCCCGTGGCTACCGTAATCGCCCGGATCTGACCGCTGAGCGCTTTGTGCCGAATCCATTTGCCACAACAGCTCCGGCGGGCTCAGGGAGCCGTATGTACCGTACGGGCGATCTTGTGCGCTATACGTCGAATGGCTTGATCGAGTTTGTGGGCCGGATCGACCATCAGGTGAAAGTGCGTGGCTTTCGCATTGAGCTGGGCGAGATCGAGTCGGTGCTGCGCCAGCATCCTGCCGTGCGCGAGGCGATTGTCCTGGTGCGTGAGGCGGGTGCCCTTGGGGCGAAACAGATTGTAGCCTACATCGTTGAGAGCCAGGAGGCGCAGGAGCAGAACAACGAACAACCAGCAGCCAATCCCAAGCTCGATTCTGCCAGGTTCTCTGCTCGCTGCGCTCCCCAGGAGCTGCGCCGCTTTCTCCAGCAGCGGCTACCCGACTATATGGTGCCGAGCGGGTTCGTACCGCTGGATACGCTGCCACAAACGCCCAACGGCAAGATCGATCGCCAGCGATTACTGGCGCTCAATGTTCCCGTCTCGGAGCCCGATCGCGACATCATCGCGCCACGCACCCCGACCGAGGAGCTGCTGGCCGGGCAATGGGCTGCACTGCTTGGTCGGGAACAGGTAAGCATCCATGACAGCTTCACTAAGCTTGGCGGGAATTCGCTGCTGGGCATCCGGCTGATTGCCTGGGTCCGCGAGACATTTCAGCTAAACGTCCCAGTACGCACGCTCTTTGATCGTCCGACAGTCGCGAAGCTTGCAGCCTGGATCGATCTCCAGCGTTCCAAAGCCGCAGCAGCAGAGCTGTGACCAACCGCTCCTGTAGCACTGGTTTTTTGAGCGGCTGACGCCCCACAGCACGCCTGCACGGCCTGGCACCTGTCGAGTCCGACAGGAAGCATCTGCCATAGCTGGTAGCCTAAAACTGTCGTGAGCGCGCTGTTGCCTGGCCGCTGCATCTGCTAGAGTACCTATCAATCAACCTCATCCAGTTTCAGGATGTGGAGCTGTGACGGAAGATTCGAAGCCTCTCGCTTCACGCCGTCAGAAGGAGAATCTCTCATGGAAGCCACGGAAACCGTTCTGGAAACCCAGCCGACCAGCGACCCGGAGTTGGATCGAATCTACGCAGGTGCTAAAGCAAAACTCCGCCCGATCCACGAAAAGCTAATGGCTCGCATCCAAGAATTTGGCCCGTTCGAGATCGCCCCGAAGAAAACATACCTCAGCCTGCGCCGGAAAAAACAATTCGCTACCATCGGCCCGGCCACGAATACGCGCTTCGAGGTCGGCATGAACAAGAAGGGCATGCCCCCGACCGATCGCCTGATTGAGCTGCCCCCTGGAGATATCTGTTCCCACAAAGTGAAGCTGACCGACGAGTCGGAGGTTGACGACGAGCTGGTCGCGTGGATCAAGCTCGCCTACGATAACGCAGGCTAAAACCAGCGCGGGCAGCAAGTGCTGACGTGATCGGCACCTGCGGCAAAGCCCGATGCTCCAAGCTCCTAACCTGGCTATCACCCCAGCTTTGTTGTACCCTGCCTTAACTAATGGAACACATGCATTCGATGGGTGCGCGCTGTTGCCGCACCCATCACGGTATGCACGAAAGGAGTTGGTATGACAACGCTCCCTGATGCACTGAGTGTGGCATCAATGCCAACGCTTCCCGATCTGATCGCACTGGTGGATATGGTCGGGCAGGCACAAGTCGACCTCTTCGCCCAAATCACTCCCAGGCAGCTTGATACGCGTGAACGAGGCGGCTGGACAGGGCGCGAAATTCTTTCGCATATCATCGGCTCGTGGCAGCGGGTTCCGCTGTGGGCCAGCTTCTACCTTGATGCCGATTCGACCACGCCGGTGCCGATCCATACCCACGATCCATTTTGGATTCGTGAATGGCAGACAACCCCGGTGACGGGCTTTAAGCTGAGCCTGGCTGCGGCGATTGGTGGTAATCACGTGTTTCTTCGGTCGCTGGACCCTGACGTATTGGGCCGCACGCACCCAACGCCGTTCGGCGTGATCCCGTTAGCTGCGTTTCTTCAGATTAACTATCAGTTCCATATCGGCGGCAATCATACGCCGCAGCTACAATCGCTGCTGGTAAGCTAAACCAGCAGCGATTGCCGCCCACAGACCGCCTTCGTAGCAGCTCGTGAGCCGCGCACAAGCGGATGTTGATGATGCATGGTGTTTTACGCGGGCGTGGCTGCCGCTGCTGTCGGCTCTACCTGGGCTGTCGTGCCGCTTGCTCGGCGTGACCACACCGGGATCAGTACCTTGAGCAGAAACGGCTGAGCTTCGCGCTGAAAGTCCAGATCGGCACAGTACGTTTTAACGATTCCTTCAAAGACCAGCAGCGCAAGGATTGCCATTACGAAATTTGGTGAGGCGCGTAATCCGAAGCGTCGTTGAATATCGAAGAGCTGCATCGCGAAGCCGGCGACCTGGAACTTATCGGCGCGAGTCTTGGTGCTGCGGGCGATGAGATCGCAGACCGCGCGCTCAAACTCAGGATACTCGAATGCTGGTGGCACCGATAGCGCGATGTCGCGCATGATCGTCGCGCATTGTTGCCCGCCATTGGTGACAATCCCAAAGAAGAACTTGGCGAAGAGGATCTGCTCCTCCGGGGTAAACTTTTTCACGAAGCCCGTGTCCAGAAAAGTGACGTGACCATCGCTCTGAAAATACATATTTCCAGGATGCAGATCACAGTGGATAAAACCATCGATAAAAATCATCTGGTACAACGCCTTGAGCGCGGTCACGATCGAGCTGCGACAATCCACGCCCCGCTCATACAGCTCGTTAATATGGGTCAGATCCGGTAGAAACTCCATGACCAGCACCGCGTCGGTGCAATATTCCTCGACAAGGGCTGGCAGGCGTACGTGCTGATCATGGGCAAAGTGGCTGCGGAATCGGCGGTTATGGTCGGCCTCATGGCGGAAATTGAGCTGCTGCGTGATCGCTTCGCCTAGCTCGTCGATGACTTCAACCATCGGCACCGAGCGAAGCGCCGGGATGCGTACCATCAGGCCGGCGGTCCAGCGCATCAGCCGCAGGTCGGTGTCAACCATGCGGATAATACCGGGACGACGAATCTTGACCGCAACCGCCTGGCCGCTATGGAGCGTTCCCCGATACACACAGGCGACGCTGGCACTGGAGATCGGCTGCGCATCGAACGTCGCAAAAACATTTCCTGGGGCAGTGCCAAGCTCCCTGGTAAGAATCTCCGGAACGTGCCGGGGATCAAAGGGAGCGACGCGATCTTGGAGGCGCTCCAACGGCTTGAGGATAGCCGATGGGATGAGGTCGTAGCGGGTGCTGAGCAGCTGGCCGAACTTAATATAGGTTGTGCCGAGCGATTCACACAGCTCAGCCACCGTTTCGCCTAGCAGCGATTGCCAGGAATGTGGCCGTTTCGTGATGGAGTACCAGGCGCTGCGCGCGGCCCAGCCCGCTGCTGCGCGACCAAGGGCCAGTAAGCAAACGCTCGCCCGGCAAACGACCTGGAGTGCATGGGTTAATCGATCGTAGCGGTGCCGCATGACATAGCTCCTCGTACGATTTCGTGAGGCGGCTTCCGGAAATGCCAGGAGCGCGAGGCTTGGGCTTGTGCCGCAGGCCTCGCGCTCGGTGGCGGACGTTCTAAGCGGGAATGCCTTCTTCGGCCATCAGATCGTTGAAATCATGCAGCGGCTGGAGCTGAAGCTCCATCGAGCCATCCTCCGCTGTCGTCGTCGTGACGATCACGGTATCGCCGGATCTGAAGCGTCCCTCAAGGATGCCTTTGGTGAGCGGGTCCACGATCAAGGAGGTGATGACGCGCCGCATCGGGCGAGCGCCGAAGACCGGATCGTAGCCGCGCTCGACCAGCAGCTCGTAGGCATCTTCGCGGACCTCAAGGAACAGATCGCGCTCTTTAAGTTGCTGCTCCGTCCGTTTGATCATCAGCATGGCGATCTGGCGAATCTCGTTGTTGGTCAGGGGCGGGAAGATAATCGTCGCGTCCACGCGGTTCAAAAATTCCGGACGGAACAGCTGCTTGAGCGCGCCGTCCACCCGCAGCCGCACATCGTCGGCATCGATGTCGCTCCGACCCAGATTCGAGAAGCCCAGCCGCGACACGCGCTGAATCTGATCGGTACCAACGTTTGAGGTCATAATAATGATCGTGTTGCGGAAGTCCACGCGCCGTCCCTGGCCGTCGGTGAGCTGGCCGTCCTCTAGCACCTGGAGCAGCAGATTGAATGCATCGGGATGGGCTTTCTCGATCTCGTCGAAGAGCACCACCGCATACGGCCTGCGTCGTACCGCCTCGGTCAACTGGCCGCCTTCGCCATAGCCGATATAGCCGGGAGGCGAGCCGACCAGCCGCGCCAGGTTGTGCGACTGCTGGAATTCCGACATATCGATCTTGATCAGCGAATGCTCAGAGCCAAAGAGAAACTCCGCCAGCGCCCGCGACAGCTCGGTCTTGCCGACGCCGGTTGGTCCCAGGAAGATAAACGAGCCGATTGGACGCTTGGGATCATTCAGGCCCGCTCTGGCCCGCTGTACCGCATTGGTAATTTTCGTGATCGCCTCATGCTGCCCAATCACCCGCTCATGCAGCGCAGCCTCCATGTTGAGCAGACGACTCATTTCGTCGCTTTGCAGCCGTTGCACCGGAATGCCGGTCCAGCGGCTCACCACCTCGGCGACGTCTCCCTCGGTGACGTAGGGCCGCTGCGAAGCTTCGCCGTCTCGCCCAACGCCAAGCGCGTGCTCAAGCTGCGCGATCCAGTCGAGCATACGCGCTTCTCGCTCACGGAGGCTGGCCGCCAGATCCGGCTGCTGATGCTCGCTGATCGCGCTCTGCTCTTTGCGAATCGCCTCCAGTCCGCGCCGGGCCGTTCGCAGCGATGGCGGCGTCGTGGGACGAAACACGCGCACCCGCGCGGCAGCCTCGTCCAGCAGATCGATCGCTTTATCGGGGAGAAAGCGATCCGGCAGGTAGCGCGCCGAGAGCGTCACGGCTGCTTTAAGCGTGTCTTCTGAGATCTGGAGCTGGTGGAAGGTTTCGTAGCGGCTCTTGATGCCGCGCAGAATATTGAGCGCTTCTTCTTCGGTTGGCTGCTCCACCAGCACCGGCTGGAAACGACGTTCCAGCGCGGCGTCACGCTCGATATGCTTGCGATATTCCGACACCGTGGTCGCACCGATCAGCTGGATCTCGCCACGCGCCAGTGCGGGTTTGAGCAGGTTCGCCGCGTCCAGCGATCCCTCACCGCCGCCCGCCCCGACGATCGTGTGAAACTCATCGATGAACACGATGCACTGCGTATCCTTGATCTCATCGATCACCCGCTTCAGCCGATCCTCGAACTGGCCGCGATACTTGGTGCCCGCCACCAGCGCGCCCATATCCAGCGAGACGACGCGCTTGCCTTTAATCGTGTCGGGCACATCGCCGGAAGCAATGCGCTGGGCTAGCCCTTCCACGATGGCCGTCTTGCCAACGCCAGGCTCGCCGATCAGCGCGGAGTTATTCTTGGTGCGCCGCGACAGAATTTCGATCACCCGCTCGATCTCCTGGATGCGGCCAATCACCGGATCAAGCCGCCCAGCCGTCGCCCACTGGGTCAGATCGATGCTGAGCACATCGAGATAGGGCGTTTTGCTCTGGCTCTGATTGGCGCTAGCGCTGGCGCTGGCGCTGGCGCTGCGGCTGGGGTAGCTGCTGGAGCGATTGGATGACATCGCCGCTGGCGGTCCAGAATCGCGGAGTGCCTGCATCACCTGATGACGCACCTGATCCGGCGAAACGCCTAGCATGTCGAGCACGCCGGTAGCTAGACCTTCACCACCGCGCAGCAGACCGAGCAGCAGATGTTCGCTGCTCACCTCTTTTTGATTGAGCCGGGCAGCTTCCTCATAGGCGCGGTCGATCACGTGGAGCGCTCGTGCCGTCAGCGGATGCTCGATATACGTCGATCCGTGGCCTGTGCCAACCAGGAACTCCACGGTCTGTCGCGCCGAAACGAGCTTGATGTCCAGGTCGGCAAGCGCCTGTGCCGCGATGCCCTCGCTCTCATGCAGCAGCCCTAGCAAAATGTGCTCGGTCCCGATGTGGGGGTGATTGAAGGCGCGGGCCTCTTCGCTGGCGAACTGCATGACTTGCCTGGCTTGCCTGGTAAATTGGTCAAATATATGTTCGGCCATAATCCCTCTCCAACCACATAGTCGGGACCATTCTCCGCCCCGGTTGCTGTCAGTTTGTTGGCATTGCAGGATTTCAGCGATCCTGCTGATCGATGTTGCTCAGTGCGGTCTATACCTGGTAGGCCAGCCTGACTTTCTCGAACTGCTGGTACCCGCCGCGATAGTAGAGCAGCGGGCCGCTATCCACCGTCCTGGTTCCGGTAGCCAACACCTGTCCGATCAGAATCAGGTGATCGCCGCCGTCGTAGCACGAGCATAGCTCACAGTCCAGCCAGGCCAGCGCACCGTCAAGGATCGGCGCGCTCGTAGCTTCTCTGTGCCACTGCTCGGTCGCGAATTTATCCTGAACCCGCCGCGACGCAAAACGCTGCGAAATCTCGGCCTGGTCTTCGGCCAGAATATTGACCGCGAAGACCCCGGTGCGCTGAATGACTTCCAGGCTGCTGCTCTGGCGATCGATACAGACCAGGATCAGCGTGGGTGAGAGCGAGAGCGACGTAAACGCGCTCACGGTCAATCCAGCTCGCACCGTACCGTCGCTCGTCGTCACAACCGCCACGCCTGAGGCCCACATGCTCATAGTCGAGCGAAAGTTTTGTGGATCAACTGTCATCGCAGCACTTCCCTTCTCACCGCCCCTGCTTCCTGCGCGTAAGCGCGCGCCAACGTTTGTGGCGGGTTTGTCTTCAGTAGTGGTGATGGACTTACCTGTTGATAGGGATGATAGAGGAGATCCGGCATGCGATCTTCTTTGAACTTGCCAAGTTTCGCCGCCAGACCAATGATCGATCATATACCGTTCAGCATGGCTCCCGGCTCGATCTGGTGCTGCCGGTACCGCCCACATGGTGCGCGGTACCGGCAGCATCGTTCAGGAACGTGATTCAATCACTGCGTTCAGTCGGGTCAGGCAGCGGCAATGCTACTCGCCAGCGTGTGCTGCGCCATGAACGACGGGAGCGCCGTTAGAATCGGCGGGTCGATCAGGCTGGCCCGGCGTAGCCTGACATCGGCACTGCCTTTAATAATCTGGCTGTCTTTCACGGTCAGCGGGTCTCGCGTCGCACCCACATACAACAGCGACTGATCGGGCAGCAGGTACTCCAGCGAATCGGCGTGCTGCTGGTATGCCACGGCGCAAACGTAATAGTGGCCGTCCGGCACATCCGGGATCGCGAATGTTCCTAGCTGCGTGGCGCAGATACAGCCAGCCGGTCTGCCCTGGGGAACCGGCGTCGAGAAGAGGCCGACAAAGATCGGGCCGTTGATCATGGCGGTCGTGCTGATCTGGCCGGTCACGCAAGGACCAGCATGGAGCGGATCGAGGATCTGATCGTCATACTCGACAAAGCCTTCGACATCGAGCAGCGCGTGGTCATCGGCAAATCGCCGGAGCTGGCGCGGCGACACGCCGACGAACTGGGTAAAGAGCGTCGTAAAGGTTCCCTGGCTGTTATAGCCGACCTCAAAGCAGACCTCCGTCACGCTCAGGTCCGTCGTCAATAGGAGCCGCTTGGCCGCTTCGATGCGCAGCGCGGCCAGGAACCGGCGCGGCGGAATCCCGGTAATATTGCGGAAGATGCGGTTAAGATGATACGGGCTTAACATGGCGACATCCGCCATATCTTTCAACGAAAGCGGTTCGTCCAATCGCTCGTACATTGCCCGAATCACTCGCTGGACGGCATCCCAGCGGGCAGCTTTGGTATTCGCACGGCAGCCTGACGATAAACGTTCCAGGTTAGGTGCCGATGTGCTTTCACCATCGAAAACAGGAGCGGTCAGCGCGTTAGCAAACATGGTGCTTTCCTTCTCTATTCAGCGAACCGATGTTCCCAAAGGCGTTTTTGAGCACAGCGATCCTCAGGACGCTCGTACGTCTGCATCGAGCGCCGAAGCCTGGAGCGTCGTCAGCGACAGAACGCTCCCGGTGGCTCAGTCGGAGCGGATGGTTAGGCCGGTGATCAGCCGGTTGCAGATGCGCGGGCCGACGGCTACTATGGAGCCGACACGTACGGCCTTTGATGGACGGCGCAGCTACAGGTCGTCAATGCAAGCTCCTTTACCGAGGGATAGCGGTGGTAGAGCATGGCGATCACCATCGGCACAAACACCACGGCGTTGTAGAACAGGTGCAGCTCCAGGCGTGGGAAGACCAGCTGAAGAAGACTTGTGGGCGCCGCTGCGCCAAAGAAGGGAGTGAGAGTCAAGGCCTGGATCAGGAGCAGCAGATGCTCGAAGTGGTGCCAGACCTGGATGACGAGCGCGATGTCCCACCAGGTGCGGCTACGGCCTACAAAGCCGGGACGCAGCAGGATGAAGCCGATCAGCATGACGATCGCATAGCCGTAGTGCAGCCACTCCGACGAGACGAGCCAGGGAAAGACGAGGCCAAGCGCGCCGCCGGCAACGCTGCGGTGCCAGTGCATGCCGTACACCTGATACGCCTGCACCAGATGTTCTACCCAGTGCGCGAGCACGATCACCAGAAAGACCATCAGGGCTGGCTTGTGCCATGATCCGTTCAACCTTCGCATCCATCCTTGCCCGAATGACGAGGTACTCTGTTCATAAATCGCCATTGTCATCACCTTCTTTTTAGCGCTATACCATGCTGCTTAAAAGAGTCTACGCAGACCCAGCGTGTGGAAACCCCAGATCAGGAAGCACAGGCCCAGGCTGACAAAGACCAGCGAGGATTGAACCAGGTGGACCGGCATGCCATCGCCGCTGCCGATCGCGAGCGTAAGACCGGCGAGTGCCGAGATCGCCGCCATGCTCCAGGCAAGCTGGCGCTGGAGCGGCTGCATGGCTACGCTGAAGCTGGAATGTTGCGACGGCAGCGATAGCTTCAGCTCCGGGTGATACGTCATGTCCGACATGCTGATCTTCTCCCTGCCCCGCTAGGCCGCTTCATACATCCGTAATGCTTCGCGCAGTGCGTGTGGCACCGGCACGGGACCTAATGTTTCGCCGCTGCGGCGCATACACGCAATCTGCTGCTCGCCGCGCGCTACTAGCTGCTCGCCGTCGTTTGATCGTCGCCAATATTCAAAGATCATCGTGACCCGGTTTTGCACCAGCGCTCCCAGCTGCATCCGAATCACGATCTCATCCAGCGCGAACAGCTCCGATAAAAATTCACAGTTGACTCGTGTCGTCACCAGGGCAAGACCCTGGGAAAGATCGTTGAGCACCGAGGGCGCGTGATCGCGGAGGAAGAGTTCACGACAGCGGCCTTGCCAACGAATATAGTTCGCGTAGTACACGTTGCCGACGAGATTGGTTTCCTCAAAGCCCACGATATGGCTATACTCATAGGCACGCATAGTTGCCTCCGGCAGCGCGCTCTGGACAGGCGTGCTGCGATTAACTCAGACGCTCGACGAGAATCAGACCACCACCACGCGCTTGAACACCCGCTGGTCGGTCAGTGATGGCTTGGCGCCCACCGCGTGGGGTACGACGCCGTAGGTTACTCCGTATTCCAGGTAATATTTCAAGCGTGTGAGTGCCTCGCCCCAGCCGGCAGCCGAGTCGATTAATACCGCCAGATCCTGATCCGTCGCGGTGTGGCCTTCCTCAGTCAGCTTCACGAGCGTGCCGCCTTCAAGCTCTTCCAGCATGATCGTGACAGTCGTCGGCACGCTCGCGACGATCCATTGGAACATCAGCTTGCGGTTTGGCTCGGCCTCAAGCACAATCCCGTTCGCCCGCAGCGTCAGGTGATATGGCCCGAAATCTTTCCAGTAAAACTGGATCTGGCCGCCTGCCTGTGGGTCGATCCGGGTTCTGTAGGTAAACCACGTATCCCAGCCCTTGCTGCTGGTCAGGATCGCATACACCTGATCTGGCAACACGTCGATATACGTGGTGAAGGCAATACTGGGAACCCTGATTAACGACATACAAGCCCTCCTGATAGATGCCTAGAAGATCAAACACTTTTGAATCATGCTGCGGGCGCTGTAGCATATATGGCTTGCGAGCGCCACGCCCGACGCTCACAAGCCCACGTCTTATTGCTCGTTGCTGGTCGCCACGGCGAGTGACGGTGCGGCAACCTTGCGATCCGCGAACTGCTGGACCTGCTGGCTCAGGTACAGGATCAACCCGCGACCGAGGCAGACGATTGTTAGGGCGAAGAACAGGCCGAAGACGATATGCAGTGTCATCAGCAGGCCATAGAATGTGGCGATGGCAAGGCCGAACACGATCTGTCCTCGTGCGCTGCTCGGCGTTGTTGCCGGATCAGTCACCATGTAAAAGGTGAAGAGAATAAATGCCACGCCGGTCATCGGCCCAAGCGACGCTTGAAACGCCGTGCCAAAGATCAGGTTGCGTACCAGCGCCTGTGCTGCGAAGCCACTCAGCCAGGCCGCGATCAGCGGCAGCCGACGGGTGAATTTGGCGTTCAGCATGGAGCCGGTCATGATAATAAGCGCCGGTAAGAGCCAATCAACCAGGCCGGCCAGATTTTCCGTGAACTGGTAGGGCGGCGAGATACTGACCCACGGGAAGCAGAGCAGGGTGATCGTGATGCCGAAGTTGGACGGGTTCAGGATGTGCCGCGAGCCATTGCCCACCGCAACGCGGATCAGCGTCTTCGAGCTGATCGCGACGGCAGCGGCGAACACAATCGGGAGCAGCCGATCGTTCGGGTAGAGCAGCATCGACACCGCGCAGGCAGCGATATGCGCCGACAGCAGGAAATCCACCAGATTCCTGATCCCGCCCCTGAACGCCACGGGTCGCCGGTCGCGCCAGGCATTCAAGACTTCATAGAGCAACTCCAGGGTATAGGTGGTCGCGATAGCCACCAGCAGATGCGCCCAGGATGGCTCAAAGCCGAGAATTAAGCGACCGATAACATTCAAGATCGTGATCGCGATGGCGAAGCGGCGTAATCCTGCCAGGCGAGTTGATCGATCTTCCAGAACCTGTGTCGCCATGATGCACTTCCTTTGTGATTAAGAGCCGAGTTGGATCGTGTGCCAACCCGCCGTGAGATAGGTGGTTTCGCGGTGAATCGTGCCGCTGGTGTCGCGCCATTGCAGATTGACCTGTAGCGGTGTCGTGCTCGGCACATCGCCCAGGCCAAAGTGGAGATCCGAGCTGCGCTTGCCGGAATGACCATTTCCACCGTCGACCTGCGCCACCAGGGTGCGACCGTCAGGCAGGTGCACGGTTGCTGTCGCGCCGACTGCCGGATGACCCAGCGCCACCAATCCCGACTGAGCCTGGATGCTCGCCGTCGTGCTGGTGCCGACGGGTAAGCGTAGCCGCAGCCCAAGAAATGCATTGGTGTTCGGGCTCTGGTTACGGTACACGCCCGAGGCAGACCACTGGTTCGCGATCGCAAGATCCAGGCTGCCGTCGCCGTCCACATCCGCCGTTGCCAGACCACGGGTTACATGCGGCTCGTCAACGCCGATCTCAGCGGCCAGATCGTAGTAGCGCCCATCACCAGCCCGGACAAAGAATGGGTTGTGCTGATGTCCGGCAATATCGGCGCCTTCCTCGAAGCGCGGCCAGCTCTTGGGATTGGCGAGCAGTTCGTCACTACTCATCGCCAGCTCTTGCAGCTCAGGCCAGCGATTAACCGAACCTCGAATAAACCCTGTCGCCTGGAGCGCTTCAAGCACG
Organism: Herpetosiphonaceae bacterium; assembly: GCA_036374795.1. Taxonomy (NCBI): domain Bacteria; kingdom Bacillati; phylum Chloroflexota; class Chloroflexia; order Herpetosiphonales; family Herpetosiphonaceae; species Herpetosiphonaceae bacterium. The sequence continues at coordinate 26,973 of DASUTC010000112.1, read as the reverse complement.
CCGTCATTGTTGAAATCGTCGAGGCGGACATCCCATCCCCAGCCGCCACGCGATAGCCCGAGCGGCTCGCTCTCGTCCACAAAGGGCGCGGTCCCGCTGCGGATCTTGTCGAACTGGCCCGTGTTAACAAAGAGCATGTTGCTTTCTTCCAGGGCGTACTCGGTGGCGATATTGCTGACAAAGATGTCTGTCAGGCCGTCGCGGTTCAGGTCGCCAAAGTCCACACCCATGCCTTTGAACGAATCATGGCCCAGGATTTTGGAGCCGGGTGTGGTGATGGTTCGTTCGCCCAGGAGCGGCACAAAATCCAGCCTTCCCGGCGTGGAGCGGTTATGCAGCAGCCGGTCGGGGCCGAAGTCGTTAGCAAAATACAGTTCGGGGAGCATATCGCCGTCCAGATCGCTTGCGCCGATGGCGAGAGTCCAGCCGGTCAGCATCCGGTCATCGATGCGCAGCGGTGTGTCGGTGAAGCTCACCGAGGGATGAGCGCCGCTCGTCGCACCCGACCAGAGCAGAAAATGCTTCCATCCGGCGTTATAAGCCCGTGACATCGAATGCTGCATCTGCTCGGGATGCTTCGAATTGGCATCCAGAATATGCGCGCCGTCGGGGAAGTAATTGCCGACGATCAGGTCGAGATGACCGTCGCCATCCAGATCGGCAAAGGTGGCGGCGTTGGTAAACCAGCGCTCCTCGCCCGGCACGATCTCCTGGCGGGCGTAGGTTGCGGATGACAGCGGCTGCTCCGCGACGCGAGATTGCTGGATGAAGGCAACGGGCGTGCGGCCCCAGTAGTAGGCCACCACGTCCATCAGCCCGTCTTCGTTGAGATCGCCCGGCAGGCAGCCCATAGGTGCCATCGTCGCGGGATCAAAGCGCAGCGGCGCGGCGTCAAGGGTGAAGAGCGGGTAGCGCTCGCCCGTTCCTGGCACCGGCGCGACAATCACCCGATCCACCCGTGTGTCGACATAACATGCATCGTTGGCGAGGCTATCGCCGTCCAGATCGTTGAGCGCGATCGACGCGCCGACCGAGGAGATCCAGGCCGAGATTTGCTTCAGGCTGGGATTGACGTTGCGGATCGATTTGAGCGGCAGGCCAGGCACTTCGGGCAACGGGGTGTAGCTAAAGTCGAATTGAGCGGCAAGCTCGTCACGCTGGCTCTGGGCATACGCGGGCGGCCAGGTCAACGAGTAGAGTGCGGCGATGATCGCAAGCGCGACCAGCCGCGTGCTAAAGCGGCGAAGAAAGCTTCCTGGTCCGGTCATGATGTCACAGCCTCCTCAGCAAAATGGGCGCGAATGCGCCGACGCCAGATCTCATACATCGGATCGGCACCGTCGGCGGGTAGCTGCGCAAGGGCGATGTCGGTTACATGGGCGGCATCATCGGCGGAGCGACCGCACAGCACCTCACAGGCCATGTTTGCATGGCTGGTTGGATTGCCAGCCCGCTGCCGCGCTTTGGCAGCGAAGGACGCGCCCTGCGCGAGGTGTACCCGATATGCGCCCGCGCTCTGTTGCAACGCTTCGATCGCCGCTCGATCCACGCCGCCCGCATAGGTGCATGCTAGTCCGACACCGCTCCACAAATCGGCTTGTCGCTCCGAGGGAAACGACTCGATCCTGTTCACAACGCGAGGGATGTCGGTCCCTTCGACAAACCACAGGCTGCGTCCAAGGCCCTGGTCGAACGCCCGCTGCGCGTAGCCCGAGATTCGTGGCGGCATCGCCCGCTCGACAATATATTTCTGCCAGTGGAAGTAGCCCTGGTGAAAGCCGTAGCCATCCACGGCCAGCCAGCGCAGCATTGGATCGAGCTTGGCAAGCGGTCGCTCGATCCGCCAGCAGAGCCGCGCCCACATCCAGCCGATGCCCACATGAATCATGTACGCGTGATGGTTGCCGGGACCTTCCAGAAAGGCTTGCACGCGATAGGGCCGCCACGGTGTCAGCTGATCCAGCAGCGCCAGTCCCATGCCTGCGCCCTCATAGGCAAAGCCGCGAAACTCGGACTCAACCTCGTCGAGCTGGTGGGCAAGCGTGAGGGGCGCGCTCGTCTTGATCGCGGCATGGTAGCCCAGCAGAAACGTTTGCCCGACGCGCTCCAGGCGCAGCCGCACATCCGCCTGATCGACCCGAAAGCCGCGACGGGCCACGGTCGTCTCGCGCATTGAGATGCCAAAGACCGATCTTCGTACATGTCCAAAAGATACAGTCATGATGTAACCTACATGTGAAATACAGAGCGACAACGTTTGCGAATCAGCAGGACTCAGTACGGTACTGGTGACTGGTTATGATCGGGCTGAGAGCTCGCCTCAGCGCCTCTGCGATTGTTGTATCACGCTGCCCGATGGCGCAACAACGACCGAGACGACAGTTTTACCCACCGTTTACGGCATATCTCCCCTGTCGTTTGCGATAGGTTTCTCGACATGGAAATGGCAGATCGTGGTGCAGGTGCGCCCGAGCCGCTCTGCTGGACAGGCGGCACATCTAACAATATCTGCTCATGGCGTGGGAGGGGCGAGGCGAGCATCTTGGAGCGATGAATCAGTAGCCTGGCTGCAATTCGCTCATGAAGGCGTCGATGCGGGTAATAAACTCATTCTTGAACTTGATCGGTCGATCATATTCCAGGGTCACTAAATAGTCGCCGGAGCGAAAGCGCGGCCAGACATAAATAACTCTGGCTGGAATCGCCGCTAGGGGATGTGATGGATGATTCTTAAATGCCAGGATCATCCCAACCATCGGCTTCGATTCATGGACACGAGCGCGGAGTACCATGATTATCCTCCTTTGGCTGTGATCAGCGGGCATACAGTAGGGCTCAGGGAGCAGGCTATCCATCACGTCCATCATCCAGCGCCACAGATATTATGTGAATTTTGAGACTGTGCATGAGCGTGATGGATAGCCTTTGTTACTGTTATTTGTATAACCTGGCAGTGGTAGATACAACGACACCAGCGACAGTTTTGCCTTGCCGTTAAAAGCACCACGCGCCTGTCATCAACGACAGGCGCGTGGCAGTTGTTTTCGTCAGGTCGCACCCGATTGGGCGCGGCTGCGCGCGCTACTCTTCGCCTAAGCGATTACGCACGGCCCACGCGATGGCCTGGCCGCGCTTCAAGCCGAGCTTATCGTAGATATTGCGCAGGTGAAAGCGCACGGTACGTTCGCTAATACCGAGCTGCTCGCCGATCTCCTGATTCGACCGTCCCTCTGAGAGCAGGCGCAGGACCTCGGTTTCCCGGCTGCTCAGCTCAGGCTCGTCCAGCGTATCGGTATCGCGGACGGTGTGGTCGAGCACGGTATCAAGCACCTGCGGGCTGAGCCAGGTTTTGCCCCTGGCGACAGTCCGCACAGCGGTGGTGATCGTGGCAGGCTCCTCGTCTTTCAGAAGGTACCCCTTGGCGCCCGACTTGATCAGGGTGATGACGTATTCGGAGTCATTTTGCCCCGTGATAATCAAGACGCGGGTCGGGCTGCGCAGGGCTTCAAGCTCGCGCAGCAGATGCAGCGCTTTCAGCCCTGGCATATTAACATCCAGCACCAGCACATCTACGTCGTATGAGCGGACCAGCGCTAAGGCTTGATCACCGTTAACAGCCTCGCCGATCACCTCGATATCGGGATGTCGCCGCAGCTCATTGGCGATGCCAGAGCGCATAATCGGATGATCATCGGCGACGACAACTCGAAGCCGGTGTGATTCTGGTATGGCCTTATGAGAAAGAGGATCAGTCATGGCCGTACGATTCCTTCATGCGGGGAATTGGCTAGCGGTGTTAAAGGAACGGTTGCACGGATACAAGCGCCTTCTCCAGTTAAAGAAGATACGTACAATGTACCGCGAATCATTTCTAACCGTTCGCGCAACCCAACTAAACCAAAATGATGGTCTTCAATCAGTTGACCAAGTCGTTGCGGAACGTGAAAGCCTTTACCATCATCCCGCACGACGAGACAGATTTCGTCTGGCTGGATATAGATCTGCACTTCGACGGTCTGCGCCTCCGCGTGTTTTAGAACGTTGTTCAGTGCCTCCTGCATCACGCGAAACAGCGTGAGCGCTACGTCCTCAGGAATCGGCTGGTGCGGATCGCCGCTCACATGCAGGAAAGCTTCGATCGAACTCTGCTGCTGCAGCGCCCGCAGCCGTGACCGCACCGCAGAAACCAGACCCAAATTATCAAGGGCGGGCGGACGCAGATCGGCGCAGATGCGTCGCACATCGACCAGCGTTTGTTGCAAGTTGGATTGCACCTCAACAACTTGATCCCCCTGATCCGGGCTCAGCTGGCTACGGAGATTGGTCAGCTGGTAGTTCATGCTGGCTAGCGATTGAATGATCTGATCGTGGAGTTCCCGCGCCACACGCTTGCGCTCCTCCTCGCGAGCGTTGATTACCTGCTGGTGAAGCTTTTCTTTCTCAGCCGCCTGTTGTTGTAGCTCATCGATAAACTGGATATTTTGCATTGTAACGCTCGACAGGCGCATAATGACCTGCACGATCTCAAGGTCGGTGACATCGAATACTTCGCTGCCGCGCTTAGGACCCATAATGTAGAGACCAAGCAGGCGACTACCAGCAAACAAAGGTATCCAGAGCCAGGTGTGCTCGTAGCCTAACAGCCGTATTTCATGCGCTGAGAGCGCCTGGTCGTTCAAGTGCGTGTGCATTTCCGAGGTGTAAACCGGGTACGGATGGTCGCGCAGGTATTGGGCGATCTGACTGGTCGTTTTCAGGTACACCTGATCTTGCTCCCCGACGCACTGCTGGCAGGATAGCCCGGCTTGTGTGAACATGCCGGTTGCATTCAGGAGGAGCAGGCGCACACACTCCAGCTGCATGGCTTTTTGAATGCTGCTGCACAAAATCTGAGGCAAGACCTCGGGGTTGCGCGGTTGATCCAGCGTGCGGCTCACCAGCTGCACCGCCGATCGGTAATCGTACGAGCCGCCGTAGAACACATAGTTGGCGATCGTCTGGAGTCGTCGGTACAATGGGATCGATGTGCTCGTCAACGCGACGATTGTCACCAGATTCGCCGTTGCCTGCTGCTGCCCGGTGGCGGGTATCACTTTCGTGAGGGCAATGTTAAGCACCAGGTACATACTGATCAGTGTTGAAAGGACCAGCATATAGGCTGCGATCCGGCTGACATAGGAGTCGAGCTGGATCAGGCGGTAGCTGAGAATCGCATAGCCATACGTGATCGGGATGATCATGAGCAGCAAGAAGGCGATGTCATAGGGCAGCAGTGGTTGATGAATCAGCGCGTAGGGCACCAGCAGCAGAATCAGAAACGAGATAAATGCCACGCCCCCGCCAAGCGCCACGAGCCGCAGTTGCCGCTGAATCTCAAGCGTGGTGGCTCCGCGATACGCCTGCCAGAGCAAGAATACGACACTGAGCAGGCAGGCTGTCATCCAGATCAGGCTGCCGGAGAAGAAGCCTGAGGGTAGGCCACCCTCCTGCAGCGACGAGCCAACCAAGGGCAGCCCACTCCCGAGGGCGGCGATGAGGTAGCACGCCAATATACTGAGCCGGGTATAGCGTGATTGCAACGACAGAGGAAAGTAGAGATGAAAATGAATCGTAATCGGGCCAACCCACCAGAGCAGTGATTGAAAGAGGCGCACTGTCCAGGGCCTACCGGTGAAGTTGACTGCGCCAAATACCAGCGCGCCAACAAATACCTGACAGAAGAGCAGGAAGAGCCAGCTCTGCGTTCCGGTCGGCTTGAGCGCCAGCACTACCACGCTGACGAGCCAAAAGGTGATCGCAACTATCACGGGCATCAGTCGCCGCAGTGTTACCAGCAGCGGTGCAGCTTGCAAACGAACTTGAGCGTCGCTTATGATCCCGGAACGGGATATTTGAAATTGGATTGTGTCGCCAACAGCTTTGGTGGCGTGAGATGATGCCGCATGAAGAGGAATGCCATCGATGGCAATGATTCGGTCCCCAACCTGGATCAGTCCATTCGCTGGACCATCAACATCGACAGCAATCACCGCGCCCGTGCTTTGTGACCAATCAGCCCCCGTATATGGGCTGCTGATGAGTGCTCGTACCGACCAGCCAATCCCGAGTAGGCTGAAGACGATGACGATAAAAGGGGCGAAGAGCAGTGTGCGATGAGATAAGGGGCTGTGCATGGCGATTCCCCTTTTCTGTTTGTACGTTGATATGTTGCCAAAAATCGATGGTGGGCGTGCGGAATTCCTTGATGACTTCTGGTTATGTCTAGGACCCAGCCCTAGCAGAGGAACTCCTTGATGACTTCTGGTTATGTCTATGGCCCAGCCCTAGTATAAGAAATAGGAAAAAAATTGTCAACAACTCGCAGAAGTTTTGCAAAGATCCTCTTATGAGGAATACATACAGTAGAACAGGTGTGGCACTCGTCGCATGATTGGGTCAGGCCTACCAATCTAAAGCTGATTCATGGAGGTCGGTAGTTGTATCAGTTTCTGACGACGCATCCATCAGGTAGATCCGCGATCGGACCTGTCGCAAACGACAGGTACCGGCTTGCCAAATCTGGTAAGCTTAAACTGTCGCAGGGGGGCTGGTCCTGATTTAACCCCTCTGTTACAGTTGGGCCATAAGGTTACCACATAGGACATGCGTGTCTTAACGGTGAGTACCCCACCACAGTTTACTCCCACGCATGTAAGACTTGTGATTACATTTATTTCTTTTCTTATTGTTGATGATACTGATTCCTACCGAAAGCTCTTACGTCAGCTTGTCCAGACCCAGTGCAACTGGGCTGTGGTTGGGGAGGCTGCTGATGGTATAGAGGCAGTTAGATTAGCCCTCCGGCTTACCCCGGATTTTGTGTTCATGGATGTTACCTTGCCGCTGCTGAATGGCATTGAAGCCACTCGACGCATCAAGCAAGTCCTCCACAACACCCATATCCTCGTCTTGAGCGGCTACGACGACGAGGAGTTTCGCCAGCAGAGTTTGTTGGCGGGGGCAAGCTATTACCTACGAAAGGAAGATCTTGATGTCGAGTTGATCAAGCAGTTCATCGCCACACTCTTTCCTTCCGCTTAATGCTTCGATTTTGGCACTGTCTATCGTTGTCCTCACGCCGGAGCTTTCCCCTCTCCCCTGCCTTGTCCGGTAGCCGATTGTCATACCCCTTTTTCACATACCGCATAGGCGGTGCGCGAGCGACCCTAACAGCTCGCAGGTGGTTTATGGACCTGGTACGGCTCGTTCAGAACATGGTTACGGACTCAGTCTTCGCGTCTCAGATGCAGCACGATACTGCCCGCATGCTTAACACGGCATGCTCGGCACTGGATGACGACGTCAAAGAAGCTATTCTAGCGATCTGCTGTGGCGATGGGCAGTGGCAGCGTTGGTGTAATCCGGCATTGAAGCTTTCTCTGCTGGCCTGGGCTCCGCCCGCCCCTGCGGCTCCGCCCCAGATGCACGTGCTGGCAGATACATCCAAGGTTGACGCGCGCTATGTGGATGCGCTGCATGCCAGTCTGCCAAAGAAACATCTGCCTCAGTCGGACTCCCACCAGAATCCTTCGTTGATGAGTCTTCCCGATCTCTGCTGCGCGGCAGCAGGTGGCGTTCATGAGCAGGCGCACGCCGTGGGCGCGGCATGGCAGATTTTGTACAGGGCCTTGCATATCCTGGATGCAATCGAGGATGATGATCGTCCCGATGGCGCGTGGGCGCAGTGGGGTATGGGGCCGGCGGTCAATATCACGACCGGATTACTCACCAGCAGCCATGAGGCGTTGGAAACCCTGCTCGATATCGGCGTGAGCGCTCAAACGGCTCGTACGATCAGAAGCGATTTCAACCAGACGATCCTGACCATGTGCGCTGGTCAGCATCACGATCTGACGATGCGCCAGCCAACTCTGGACGAGTGCTGGCAGATCGCCGAGGCGAAGTCGGGCCACTTCTTCGCGCTGGCAAGTCGCTCGGGTGCCAGGCTGGCGACCGATGATCAGCAGGTGATCGAAAGCTTCGGCCAGTTCGGCTTTCACCTCGGAGTGCTGATCCAGATCGGCGACGATCTCAGCGGTCTTTGGTCAACCTCCGAATCCCTCAGCGATCTCCGCGATCCCGATCGCTGGACGCTGCCGGTGGCGTATGCGATGAGTACCGCGTCGCCGGAGGATCGCAAGATGCTTGCAGCCTCCTTACAGGCAGCAGCGAGCGATCCTGTGGCTGAAGCCCAGGCGCGCGGCCTGATTATCAAGACGGGCGCGGTCCTGTACCTGATGGCTGAGGCACAGCGACATTATCAGCATGCCAGAACGATCTTGCTCCAGCTTGCATCGACGACGCTTGCCTGTGATGCGCTGCTGTCGCTGTTGCAATCCTATCTTCCAGGCGAAATGATCGGCAAGGCGAGTAGCTCGGCCACACCGCTGATGCAGATCCAACCGACTCTGGTTCAGGCTGCATAGTCTTAGACTTGTCGCACGTGGCCTGAAGATACCGCTACAACCGGTGCTCCCCAGTCGGCTTGTTCGGCATCACCGGCATGACAGCGCAGGCGTAGATGTTGAACGACAGGACAAGATTTTCCGGCCTCTCTTGGATGCAGCCCTTGCATCCAAGAGCTTGATTGTTCAACGCTCATGCCGCTGCTAGATCAAAGGCTCTTTCAAAGCGCTTGCATATCCGCTCCGCTGATCCCTCACCACAACTTGTCCAGGTTGCAACCACGGCACCAGGCCGGGTGTCAGCTAGACCACACATGCAGCCGTATCTCTCGCCCCAGCGAGCGCCCTGATTGGTCCCATACCCTCGTACGCAAGGCGGCAATGATCGGTGTATGTGCCGAAATATTTCGTGGCACCTGCCCATAGGCCCGTGCTCCACGCGGGGTGTGAGGTTGGTCCCGCGATCATTAGAATCATGAAGGGCGCGACGGGCTGATGTGCCATCCATTCCCTGAAGCCTTGTCGGAGCTGCTCGTCTGGTTCATGCGCACCCCGCGTCTTTTTTTTGGTCCAGCTGACCCGACGAATGGCACGACTCATGTGGCGGAACGAATAGCGCCGCCGAAGCATGAGCCCAGTGCTGGCACCGATCTTCCACGGTGGTATCGGGATCGGTTGCCTCCACCTGGCCCATGTGCACGGCAAGCGCCGCACCTTTGGTCGCCGGTTGTCCCGGTCGTGGCTTCGGGGTCGACTGGGCGGTTTAAACCCACGGCCTCCAGCCGCCCCATAGCTCGATCGACCGCCTCATGACGCGCCGAGGTCGATCTGCGGAAGAGGCTTTCATGCAAGGCAGGATGCCGAGCGTTCAGGTTTTATGCAAACCGCTGGAAGGTGATGATCGCGTTAATGATGTTCACATATACGAGTGCCCGAATCTCGCCTGAGGGGATCTGTGACGGCACGACATCGCTGTGAGCAAACTAGAAGAAACACATAGCAAGATTTGAGAAGGCAGCACGAACGCGAACGCCTACAATAGCCTCAGGAACAACGACGGAGTTCCTAAACAATCGGGGGATTAACCCCAAAAGGAGATCCACCATGTCAGCCACAGTGAACGCCGAGACGACCAAAACCCTGATCCCCAGCCCGAAGAGCCTGTCCGACCTCCAGCTGTTCACGATGCCCGAGGGTGGCACCGATAAGCTGAACTTCGTGACCTGGGACACCATCGAAGTTCTTGGCCAGGGCCAGGAAACCATCGAGTTCCGTGGCCACTACCAGATCGAGCGCGAGAACCCGACCTCGTCCGATTGGCGCGAAGCGTCGGTCACGATCCACATGCGTGAGCTGGCGGTTGCCGGCGTCAGCGAGAAGTTCGGTCGCATCGAAGTCAGCACCAACGATGCCTACCAGGCTTCGGGTGGTATCGTCCGCTCGGGCACGCACTACAACAACCTGGCGGACTCGCCCAAGCTGTGCCAGATGGACGGCTACATGATGTTCAACCTGGTTGACGCGGGCCTGACCGTGTTCAACAAGGATCGCATCCGCCTCGAGCACACGATCACCCACATCCCGCCGGTCGGTCAGGGCGGCGGCACGGCTCCTGGCGTCTCGGTGAACCTGTACAACGTCAATGATCCCGACGGCGAGCCAGTTGCGGTTCTGCATCGCGTCAAGACCCACATCGGTGCTTGGCTGGAAAACTAAATCCCTTCCCTGCCGCAATGACTCATCTGGGACATCGTTCGTGGTGGTTGAGTATCTCAGGATCAGCTCCGGTTTGCATTCCGGTTATCAAGCTGAAGGTTGAACAGCCATCTGGGACAAACCACCATCAACGATGTCCCCCAAACAGCGACCCAACAAACGAGTCAGCTCGTGACCTGCCCTCCCGGCAAGTAGTGGATATGGACACGAGCTGATTCCATAACCTGATAGATAGTCTCAATCCAGCGACCGCTACTCCAGCAGCGATGCGGCTCCGTCGATGGATTGAATATCGATATTGTTGAAGATGAAAAATCAAATGGTTCTTTTAGACGCATCGTGCTCTTCCATCCAGCTCAGGTAGATTATCTACGAAGCGAAGATAGTATGGCAAATGCAGCGATAAACAATGCAGACGATCTTAGAACAGCCGAGGATGACGCGGCGATCGATGGTTTAAGCTCGGCTGTTCAATCGCTGCTCCCGGCGCTGGAGCGTTTTACCCGCTTCGACCAGCCAGAGCGTACCGCGAGCGAGCGCGCTGTGTGGTCCGCCCAGCTTGACGAGCCGTTGCCGAAACAAGGCGCTGGCGCTGATGCCGTCCTCAAGACACTCAGCGATGTTGTGATTCCACACGGCCTGCGCATCGGCTCGCCTGGCTTCTCCGGCTGGATCGCCACAATGCCAACCATGATTCCTGCCGCCGCGCACCTGGCCTCGGCAATCGCCGGCCCGCTGATCGTCGGCGTGCAATCCTTTAATCTGCTGGAGGCGCTGGCGCTGCGCTGGCTAGCCGAGCTGCTGAACCTGCCCGCCAGCTATCAAGGCTTGTTCACCAGCGGCGGCGCGGTCGCCAACCTGATCTGCCTGGGCGCCGCGCGGCAGCATGCCGCCGAGCAGCGTGGCAGCGATCCGGCGCTTCACGGCATTGCCAGCCTGCCGAATCCTCGTATCTATACCACGTCCCAGGTACATCACAGCATCTACCGCGCCGGCGGCGTGCTGGGCCTGGGCCGCCAAGCCGTGGTTACGATCCCCACCGACGAAGCGCTGCGTATGGATGTCGCCGCGCTACGTCGGCAGATCGCGCAGGATCGGGCGGCGGGCTGCACCCCGATAGCGGTGGTGGCGAATGCGGGCACGACGAACACGGGAGCGATCGATCCGCTGCCGGAGATCATCGCACTGTGTCGCGAGCAAGACATCTGGCTCCACGCCGATGGCGCGTACGGCTTGTTCGGCGTTCTGGACCCCGCGATCGCCCATCTCTACGGCGACCTGAGCATGATCGACTCGATGGTGATCGATCCGCATAAATGGCTGGCAACCTCGATGGGCTGCGGCGGCCTGTTTGTGCGGGATGCGCAGCTACTCGCCCGCGCCTTTAGGCTTGAGGAAGCAGGGTATGTCGAAGGCTCCCTGCCGATCTACACCGCCGATACGCCGCTGACCTCGCAGCTCGACGATTTCGGCTACATGTTCCAGGGCTTTGGTATCGAGCACACCCTACCGTCGCGAGGCGTGGAAGTCTGGGCAGTGTTGAAAGAAATCGGTGCGGATGGGATCAAAGCCCGGGTGTGTCGGCACAACGCCTACGCCCGCTACCTGGCGGAGCGTATCCAGGAAACGCCGGAGCTTGAGCTAGTAGCGCCGGTTACGCTCTCCACCTGCTGCTTCCGCTACGTGCCGGAAGCGCTGCGCAGCAGGACGGATCAGGCGACGATCCAGCAGCTCAACACCCTTAACCGCTCAGTGCTGGGCCGAATGCGTGCACGAGGCCGGAGCTTGCCCTCGGCGACCGTGCTCGGCAGTGCGTTCGTGATTCGTTCCTGTTTCATCAATCCGCGCACGACGCTTGCCGACATTGAAGCTGTAGTGGAAGAAGCCGTGGCCTGTGGTGCGGAAGCCTGGGCCGCCATGAACAACAACTAGGGAATTAGCCGACCACCGTCCGAACGTCCACGACCGGGACGTGTTGCCCGGCGCAAGCGATAGAACGAGCGACCATGCGGCTTCAGAAGCATACCTTCGGCGCTATGCCATCTGGCCGAATACCAGGTCCACACTGACACAGTGACTGAGGAGATGCCGCATGTCACAGCCAACAGCAGTCATCAAAGTTGTATGCAAACCGGACAAGCTCGAAGAAACAGCCAATCTGCTTGCTTGGACGGTCGGCCATCGCGTTGAGGTCGCCGAGAGGACCTCGCATGCGGACGCGCGCTGGCTGTTTGTGTTCACCGATCTGGCGTATCACGACGACGACGACACGATTCTGGAGCATCTGGGACTGGACATCATCGGCAAGCTCGGCGGCGTCCTCTCCTGGACCGTCATTCCGAGCGATGTGCATGAGGCCGAGGCCAGAATGGCACAAGCGCCAGCGCTTCCGACCAAGACGTCGAGCCTGGAAGAAACGCTGACTCAGGTCTTGAGCGGCCTGCCGGTTCCAGTTTCGATCATGAAACGCAACAGCGGCAAATACGCCTGGAAATGGCAGGACGCGACCGGTCAGGCCGATACCTTTATCGAATCGGTCCTGTCGGCGCTGTCGCTGGCGATGCGCTCGTACAAGGCTGTTCAGGGCGAACTGAACCTCGCCGGGTCGTCGCAGCCGGGATCGGAACTCGCCATGTCACTAGAGACGGAACTGATGAATGAACTGGTCACATTGCCAACCCCGATGTTGGTGATGCAGGGGCGAGACGGCGCGTATCTATGGAAGTGGGGCAACGCGACCGGCCACGCCGAAAGCTTTGGGGAAGCCGTGACCGCTTGCGTAACCTTAGCGATGACCTCGTATGCTGCGACACGCAGCCAGCTTATCGGCTCGTAGGATTGCTCCAAATCCCAGCCCAACGCGACTGGCACGCGGAGTCGTGACACTCCTTGCGTGAACCATCGAGCCGATGCCAGTCGCTCGCCATACATGCTTGGCCTGCGGTCGCCGCTCTCAACGGCAGCGACCGCACCTGCACAGATGCGATAGTCGCCGCAACCATACATGATTACATGATCTCCCGCCGATCGGTGCTGCCGCACCAGCGGACGATCGCAACTGCAAGTCCCGCGCCTGAGAGCGGTTGCCTGGTGAGATTGTGATGACGACACATGGAGGAGGACGTTCTCATGGCATTGTTCACGTTTTTCAAGAGTCAAGCAAGCCGCCTCATCGCGATCTCACTGATCGCGGTGAGTTATCAGGTCGTGCGTTTGCCTGAGCTACCAGCCGCCGAACGTGCCGCCCTCCGCGATCGTTTTTCGTTCCAGGCAAGCGTGCTTCCCGAAGTCAGCGGCTATCCCGCACGAACGATCCGTACGGTGCATCCGAGCTTTGAGCGGAATATCGCCTGGATATCGTCGGTGGGCGCTGCTGCGGCCCTGCACGATCTGGATGGCGATGGTCTGCCCAACGATACGTGCTATGTCGATACCCGCATCGATCAGGTTGTTGTCGCGACCGTACCGGGCACGACCCAACGTTATCAGCCCTTTGCGCTTGATCCCGCGCCGCTGCGCTACGATCCCAACACAACCGCCCCGATGGGCTGCCTGCCCGGCGACTTCAACGAGGATGGAGCCGCCGATATGCTGGTGTATTTCTGGGGCCGCACGCCGATCCTGTTTCTGAGCCAGGGCGATCCCGCAGCGCCGAGGTCACTCAGCAGCGCGACCTATGCTCGCCAGGAGTTGACCACCAGCCAGGAGATCTGGAATACCAACGCGGCCAGCCTGGCGGATGTGGACGGCGACGGTCATATCGACATCATCATCGGCAACTATTTCCCAGACGGTATGCGCATCCTGGATGCCCAGGCTACCGATGTTGCGCACATGCAGTATTCGATGTCGCGGGCCTACAACGGCGGTCGCAACCGGCTTCTGCTCTGGTCGGGCGCGGACAAGAAGCAGCCAGCCGCCAGCTTCACGGAGCAGGTCGGCGCGTTCGATGCCTACGGCGGCTCCGGCTGGACGCTGGCAGTAGGCGCTGCCGATCTCGACGGCGATCTGCTGCCGGAGTTGTATTTTGCCAATGACTTCGGCCCCGACCGGCTGCTGCACAATCGCTCCAGGCCCGGCGCTCCCGCCTTTGCGCTGCTTGAGGGTCAGCGGTCGTTCACGACGCCGCACTCCAAGGTGCTGGGCAAGGACTCGTTCAAAGGCATGGGCATCGAGTTTAGCGACCTCAACGCCGACGGCCTGCTGGATCTGTATGTCAGCAACATCGCCGGTGAATTCTCGCTGGAAGAAAGCCATTTTGTCTTTGTCAGCACCGGCAGGCTCGACCAGATGCAGCAGGGGATCGCGCCCTACATCGATCAAAGCGAGCAGCTGGGCCTGTCGCGGAGTAACTGGAGCTGGGATGCGCGCCTTGACGATTTCGATAACAACGGCACCGCTGAGGCTATTCAGGCCACCGGCTTCCTGCGTGGAAGCACGAATCGCTGGCCGGAACTGCACGAGCTGGCGATGTCGAATGATACCTTGCTGCAATATCCGAGCAACTGGCCGGAGTTTCATGCCGGCGACGATCTGAGCGGTCATGCGCACAATCCGTTCTTTGTTCGCGCCTCCGATGGCCGCTACTACGATCTAGCGGCAGATATCGGCATCGACGATACCGAGGTCACGCGCGGCATCGCGATCGCCGATGTCGATGGCGACGGCAGGCAAGATTTCGTCGTGGCGCACCAGTGGGCGGCTTCGGCCTTCTATCACAATCAAAGCCCAAGCACCGATCGCTTCCTGGGCCTGCATCTGCGGCTGCCAACCACGTCCATGCCGACGACGGCAACTGAAGGTCATCTTGGCAGCGCGGGCAGCCCGGCGATCGGCGCGACGGCAACCGTGCATCTGCCCGACGGAAGCACCAAGGTGGTCCAGGTGGACGGCGGCAGCGGCCATTCCGGCAAGCGCAGCCCGGATCTGCATGTCGGCCTTGGTCAGATCGCGCCCGACGCCCAGCTCACCGTCGATCTGCGCTGGCGCACGCCGACAGGCGAAGTTCGTACCGAAACCATCACACTCACGCCAGGCTGGCATACCGTGCAACTTGGCTGGTAATGTTGAGGAGAAGATGATCATGGAACAGAATCAGATTCAGGCTAGACGCTTGGGTGGACTTCGCCGCTTCGCGATCTCGATCACGGTCTTCAATATTATTGGCCGCCTTCTGCTTGGCTTTGAACAGTCCTGGGCACAGATGTTTGCGGCGGCGATCACCGCCTATGTCGTCGAGCTGGGGCTGGAGTGGGTTTCGGCCCGCACCACTGGCCGCGCGCCCAAGTTTCGCGGCGGCTTCCGCACACTGGTCGATTACTTGCTGCCCGCACATATCGCGTCGATGGCGATCTCGATGCTGCTCTACAGCAACGATCGGGTCGGTCCAATCATGTTCGCCGTGATCGTCGCGATCGCCTCCAAGAGCATCCTCCGGCTGCGGATTAACGGCTCGTCGCGGCATTTCTTCAACCCATCGAATCTCGGCATTGCCACTACCCTGGTTGTTTTTCCCTGGGTTGGCATCGCGCCGCCGTATCACTTCACGGAGAACTTGAGCGGCATCGGCGACTGGATTCTGCCGGTAGCGATTGCGCTGGCGGGAACGATGATTAACTCGAAGTTCACCGGCAAGATGCCCTTGATCTTAGCATGGCTCGGCACCTTCGCGCTCCAGGCGATTGGACGCAGCCTGGTGCTGGGAACGCCGGTAGTTTCCGCGCTGGGGCCGATGACCGGCGTGGCGTTTATTCTCTTCACCTTTTACATGATCACCGATCCCAGCACCAGTCCGCTCGATCCACGCTCTCAGGTCTTCTTTGGCATGGCCGTCGCTATTACGTATATGGTCCTGGTGCTGTCGCATATTGTGTTCGGTCTCTTTTTCGCTCTCACGATCGTCTGCGGCCTGCGGGGAATAGGCTTATATCTTCAGGCGCAACTGGCGCGCTTCACGCAACGCAACGTTGTTGTCTCACCGCAACCAGCTCTTAGGACGGGGAACAAGTTATGACGAACAATCTTGCGATCGTTGGGATGGCCTGTCGCTATCCCGATGCTGCTTCACCACAAGAACTGTGGGAGAACGTGCTGTCACAACGCCGCGCGTTCCGCCTCATGCCGTCTGAGCGCTTGAATCCCGCCGATTACTGGTCAGCGGATCGGGCCGCACCCGATCGCACCTATGGCCAGCACGCCGCCGTGATCGAGGGCTACGATTTCGACCGACTGAAGTTCCGCGTCGTCGGATCAACGTTTCGATCGGCGGATCTCGCTCACTGGCTGGCGCTGGACATTGCGAGTCAGGCGTTGACTGATGCGGGCTTTCCCGATGGCGTTGGCCTGCCGCGCACCGAAACCGGCGTGCTGCTCGGCAACACACTGACTGGCGAGTTTTCGCGGGCCAATGTGATGCGGCTGCGCTGGCCCTATGTCCAGCGTGTGATGGATGCTGGTCTGCGCGAAGCTGGCTGGACCGCCGAGCAACGCCAGATCTTTTTGTCGCGCCTGGAGCAGCTGTACAAAACGCCGTTCCCACCGATTGGCGAAGAAACCTTAGCCGGCGGTCTTGCCAATACCATCGCGGGCCGGATCTGCAACTATTTCGATCTGCATGGCGGCGGCTACACAGTCGACGGAGCCTGTAGCTCGTCGCTGCTGGCCGTCTCATCGGCATGCTCCGCCCTGGTGGCTGGCGATCTGGATGTGGCGATCACCGGCGGCGTGGATCTCAGCCTCGATCCGTTCGAGCTGATCGGCTTTGCAAAAACCGGCGCGCTGGCAACCGATCTCATGCGTGTCTATGACGCCCGCTCAGCCGGATTCTGGCCTGGCGAAGGCTGTGGCATCATCGTGCTGATGCGCGAGGACGATGCCATCGCGCAGGGACGGCGCATCTATGCGACGATCGAGGGCTGGGGCATTTCGTCCGACGGCAGCGGTGGTATCACACGGCCCGAAGTCGAAGGCCAGCTCCTGGCGATCCGCCGGGCCTATCGCCGCGCCAAGATCGGGATCGAAAACGTGGCGTATTTCGAGGGCCACGGCACCGGCACCGCCGTGGGTGACGCGACTGAGCTGCGCGCCCTGAGCCAGGCGCGGCGTGACGCAGGCGCAAGTGTGCCTGCCGTGATCGGCTCGGTGAAGGCGAATATCGGCCATACCAAAGCGGCGGCTGGCATCGCCGGGCTGATCAAAGCCGCGATGGCGCTGTACACCCAGATCGTACCGCCGACGACCGGCAGCCAAACGCCGCATCCCGAACTAACCGGCGACGCTCCCGCATTACGTGTTGGCAGCAGCGGCCAGCTCTGGCCGCAGGATCAGCCACTCCGCGCCGGCGTTAGCTCGATGGGCTTTGGCGGAATCAACGCGCATATCGTGCTCGGCGGTAGCGCAATCGAGCGCCGAACATCGCTCACGACCGCCGAGCGGCTGGCGCTGTCAACGCCCCAGGATGGAGAGATCTTCTTCTTCAGCGCCTCCGACCGCCTGACCTTGCAGAGTCAGATCGAGGCAGTGCTTCAGCGAGCACCCCAGATCGCGTTTGCCGAGCTGAGCGATCTCGCCGCCGAGCTGGCCCGATCGCTCAAGCTGGGAACGATCCGCGCAGTTGTGATCGCGTCCACGCCGGCTGAGCTGACCGACCGCCTGGAAACCCTCAACTCCTGGCTCGCCGAAGAGCGCACCAGCGCCTGGGATGATGACGGCTACGTGTTCCTGGACGCGCCCACACGACCGCCACGGATCGGCTTTCTGTTCCCCGGCCAGGGCTCGCCCTCGTACCTGGATGGCGGCGCGCTGCGGCGGCGGTTCACGATCGTCGAAGATTTGTATGCACACGCGGCGCTGCCAGCCGGAGGCGATACCGTCAACACCGCAGTCGCGCAGCCCGCGATTGTGCGCTCCTCGATCGCGGCGCTGCGGGTGCTGCACCATCTGGATATTACGGCGCAGAGCGCCGTCGGGCACAGCCTCGGCGAGTTGACGGCGCTGTACTGGGCCGGCGCGCTCGACATTCCAGCGCTGCTGCGGGTAGCGACCGTGCGCGGCAAGGCGATGGCGCAGTTGGGCTCTCCTACTGGCGCGATGGCAAGTCTCAGCGCCGGTAAGGAGGTCGTCCAGCAGTTGATCGACGGTACGCCAGTGGTGATCGCCGGGCTGAACTCGCCGACGCAGACCGTGATCGCCGGCGAGGCGCAGGCTGTGACCAAGGTGATCGAGCGCGCGCGCAGCCAGCAGCTCAACGCAACGCTGCTGCCGGTTTCGCATGCCTTCCACTCGCCGCTGGTTGAGGCGGCGGCCAGTCCGCTGAAAACCTACCTGGCGACACAAACGCTGCACCCGCTCAAGCGCAAGGTCATCTCGACCGTTACGGGTCAGCCGCTCGCCAGCGACACCGACCTCTGCGATCTGCTGTATCGTCAGGTCACGCAGCCGGTGCGCTTCATGGAAGCCAGCACGATTGCAGGATCGATGGCCGATCTGTTGATCGAAGTGGGGCCGGGCCAGATTTTGAGCCAGTTGGTCAAACCTGTGCTGGATGTTCCTGCTGTCGCGATCGACGCCGGTGGGTCATCGCTGCTTGGTCTGCTCCGCGCGGTCGGTGCCGCCTTCGTCAAGGGCGCGCCGGTTCGAGTTCGTGAGCTGTTTGCCGATCGGCTGACGCGTCCGTTCGATCTTCAGTACCAGCCGCGATTCTTCGTCAGCCCGTGCGAGCTTGCGCCGCAGATCGACGAGGTGCTGGCACTGCCACTCCTGCCGCCGGTCGATGTCACGCCGATCGAGGTGGCGTCGGCTGAGCCGACCGTCGAGCCGATCGCCGCAAACGAGGATTCGGTGCTGCATGTGTTGCGCCAGTTGATCGCGCAGCGCGCCGAGTTGCCGCCTGACGCTGTTCGGCCAGAAGATAACCTGCTCAACGATCTGCACCTGAACTCGATCTCAGTCGGGCAGATTGTGGTCGAGGCCGCGCGTATGCTCGGCATTCAAAGCCTCGTTACGCCGACCGACTACGCCAACGCGACGGTCGGACAGGTGGCCCAAACACTGGAGGATCTCCTCCAAACCGGCAGGGAGGTTGCGGAGCCAAGTGATCCGCTGCCTGTCGGCGTTGATCTGTGGATTCGACCGTTCCAGGTGTCGCTGGTCGAGCGAGCGCGACGTTCTGCGCCAGCCGCTAGCCAGGGAATCTGGACGATCCTTGCGCCGAGCGGGTATCCCCTGACCGAGTCGCTCAATCGCGCGTTTGCCGAGAGCAATCAGGGCCAGGGTGTCGTCGTCTGCTTGCCGCCCGATCCTGATGTACAGCAGCTTGGATTGCTGCTGAGTGGTGCGCAGATGGCGCTGAACCGGCGATCCGGCACCTTTGTGGTGGTGCAGCATGGCGGCGGCGGCGCGCCACTGGCGCGTACAGCCCATCTCGAAGCACCGGCGATCGATACCTGCGTGGTGGATGTGCCGCTGGATCATCCCGAGGCGACGGCCTGGATTGTGGGCGAGGCGCTGGCGGCCCGTGGCTACGTCGAAGCCCACTACGATGCTGATGGCACACGTCGCGAGCCTCTGCTCCGGCTGCTGCCGCTTGCGTCGGAAGCCGATGATCTGCCGCTCGATCCCAGCGATGTGCTGCTAGTGACCGGCGGCGGTAAAGGTATTACCGCCGAGTGCGCGCTGACGCTGGCCCAGGAAACCGGCGCGAAGCTGGTGCTGCTTGGCCGCTCGCTGCCGGAAAACGATCGTGAGCTGGCGGAGAATCTGGAGCGGATGCAGGCTGCGCGGCTCCAGGTGCGCTACCAGGCGGTCGATATTTCCGATGCCGCCGCAGTCAAGCTAGCGATCCAGGAGGCCGAGGCCGCGCTGGGTCCGATCACGGCAATCATCCACGGCGCTGCGAGGAACGAGCCGCAGTTGCTCGGCCAGCTCGACGAGGCCGCGATCCGCAAGACCTTCGCGCCGAAGGTGGACGGTTTCGCCAATCTGCTGGCGGCGATCGATCCCGATCAGCTGCGTCTGCTGGTAACGTTTGGCTCGATCATTGCCCGCACGGGGCTGCGCGGCGAGGCCGATTACGCGCTGGCGAACGACCGCTTGGTCCGCATGACCGAGCGCTTCGCGGCGGAGCATCCGGCCTGTCGCTGTGTCGCGATCGAGTGGTCGGTCTGGTCGAGCATCGGCATGGGCGAGCGACTCGGTCGCGTCGCTGCGCTGCGCCGTGAAGGCATTACGCCGATTCCCCCGGACCAGGGCCTGGATCTGTTCCGCCGGTTGCTGGCCCAGCCGCTGCCGACCGTAGCGGTTGTCGTGACTGGCCGTTTTGGTGCGATCCCAACGTTGCAGGCCGAGCAGCCGGAGCTACCCTTCCTGCGCTTCCTTGAAGATCCGAAGGTGGCGGTTGCTGGCGTCGAGCTGGTGGTTGACGTGACACTTTCGCGCCAGAGCGATCCGTATCTGGACGATCACGTGTTCCGTGGTGAGCGCCTGGTGCCTGCGGTGGTTGGTCTGGAAGCGATGGCCCAGGTCGCTGCGGTGCTCACCGAATCGAGCGCTCCGCCGGTCTTTGAGCAGATTCGCCTGGATCGACCGATTGTGATTCCGGCGCAGGGAGCATCCAGGATCAGGATCGCGGCGTTGGTACGGCAGCCCGGTCTGATTGACGTAGCGATTCGTAGCGAAGAAACGGCCTTCCAGGTCGATCACTTCGCAGCGCGATGCTATGTCGCCGTGCCTGGAACGTTGCCACAGCCACAGCCATCCTTCGAGCCGGGCGATCTTGCCGCCCTCACGCCGGTGCCGATTAACCCGGATCGCGAACTGTACGGCGGGATGTTCTTCCATCGAGGCCGCTTCCAGCGCCTGCGCGCGTACCAGCAGTTGAGCGCGAAAGGCTGTGTTGCCGACATTCGCGTCAACCAGCAGACGAGCTGGTTCGACCGCTACCTTCCGGCCTCGATGTTGCTGGGCGATGCCGGCGCTCGCGACGCGATCTTGCACACCATCCAGTCGTGTATTCCGCACGCCAGGATCTTGCCGGTCGGCGTGGATCGGCTGGAAATCCACGATGTGAAGCCCGACACAACCTGGATCTCAACTGCTCGCGAACGATTCCGCGACGGCATGACCTTCACCTACGATGTGGAGGTACGCACACCTGATGGTGCGCTCCGCGAGCGCTGGGTTGGGCTGCGGCTGCGGATCGTCGAAGATGTACAGTTTGCTCAGGGCTGGCCTGCGGCGCTGCTGGGTCCGTATGTCGAGCGCTCGCTTGAATCGCTGATTCAGCAGCCGCCGCCAATCGTTGGCCTGGAGCACGACGCCACCAGCGACCGCCAGCAACGTGCCGAGCATGTGGTCCAGCGGATCGTCGGTCGCTTGAGTACGATCTATCATCGCCCCGATGGCAAGCCCGTGTTGAGCGATGGACCGTCGATCTCACTCGCGCATAGCGAGCCGCTCACGCTGGCGGTCGTGGGCGAGGGTACGATTGCCTGCGATCTTGAGTCGGTGCGGCAGCGCGATCCTGAGGCATGGCAATCGCTGCTGGGGCTGGAGCGGACGGCGCTGCTACAACAGCTTATCCGGACGACGGGCGAGGACCTCTCGATCGCGGCGACACGGCTGTGGGCAGCAGGCGAGTGCCTGATCAAGGCCGGCTTGCCGGTGGAAACACCGCTGCGCTACTCGACGCATCTGCCGGATGGCTGGGTGCTGTTCACGGCGGAAACGCTGGTGATCGCAACGCTGGCGACGCGCCTCCAGGATCAAGAGGCGCCGCTGGTGCTGGCGATCCTCAGCGATCCATCGTACTTGCCCGATCGCGAGCTGCACCTGGGCAATGGCATTGCTGCGCTGACGGCATGATCAGCCTGTGAGGGTGGGCGCTGCCGCGTGGGTATCCGCGCGTGTACGCGCCCGCTCTTTTGCGAATTCGGCTCTGCTCGATGCGCACGAAGCTCGTGACCATAGGCTTTGCCTCCGGGCGGAAAGGCTCAGCCGATTGATCCATCTCCTGCGTTGATTGATCCGCTCTTCGTCACCGTAAGGATTCGATATGTCGATCGATGTTCAGGACTACCAGGCTACAAACGTGGCGTTCTCCCAGCCATTAGCATCACTGTTTTTCCGAACAGAATCCGCTGCTCGCCTCGTGGCCCGGCGCGGCGGCAGGCCGACGACCTACCATCAGGCGGCTGAGCGAGTCATTCGCACGATCCACGAACGATTGGACGAGCCGCTGATGCTTCAGGATATGGCGGAGATTGCTCAGCTCAGCCCGTATCACTTCAACCGGGTGTTTCGGCAAGTTACCGGCATTCCACCCAGCAAATTTCAAGCGGCGCTGCGCTTGCAGGCGGCGAAGCGGCTGCTGATCACGACTCAGCTCAGCGTTACCGAGATTTGTTTTATGGTCGGGTATAACAGCCTCGGCACATTCACCAAGAGTTTCACGGAGTTGGTGGGGCTGTCGCCTAGCCAGCTGCGATCACGGGCGAAAGATTCCGCCTATGCTTCGATCCAGGCGTTTGCCGCTGCTGCCTCTCGGCACGATCGAGAAGCAAAAAGTCTGGATGGCTGGACCGTTCAGGGAACCGTTTCTACGCAGGAGTTGATCAGCGGTCCGATCTTGATCGGTCTGTTCAACTCGCCAATTCCAGAAAGTCAGCCGGTGGCCTGTACGCTGGTGCCGGAGGTCGGCGGCTATCAAATCCATAATGTACCGTGTGGTGAGCACTATATGCTCGTCGCGGCTTTCGATCAAGAATGTACCAGCGCTGCCGAGCTGATGCAGGATCAACCGATCCTCGTGGGCAAGGCTCGCAATATGATCGCGACTAAGACGACGCGCGCCGCGATCAAAGCCGATGTGTTCCTGCGACCAGCCCAGTCGATCGATCCGCCGATTCTGGTCGCACTCTCGCAGCTCCTCCACAAGCGACTCAAACATCTCCATGGCTACGCCGAGCATGATATCCTGTTCCGCGAGCGCGTGATAGGCAGGACCTAGCGGTAGCGGATCGATTCTTGCCTTCCGTGGCATCAGCGGTTCGTAATCCAGAGAGATTAAAGACCATCATCCAGATCCGACGAAACCGGCCCACCTGTTGCGCTCAATGCCTGTGCAGGTGGGCCGGTTGGTGGTGTGAGAACGATCAATCTGAATCTACGGCGTCTGAAAATCTGGCCGCCGTGACCGATTGCTGAATCCGCTGGCGCCAGATCTCATAGGCTGGCTCCGGAGCGTCGAACGGGAGATCTGCCAGGGCATCATCGGTGATTCTGGCGGCATTCCGCGCGGATAGACCATATAAGATCGTGCAGGCAAGATCGGTATAGTCTGTCGAACAGCCCGCCCGCTGACGCGCCTTCGCAGCCAGCGCCGAGCCGAGCGCCATATCGGCCTGGTATGGTCCGGCGCGCTCCAGCAATACCCTGATCGCGGCCTGATCCACGCCGCCCGCATAGGTGCAGGCCAGCCCTACACCGCTCCACAGATCCGCGCGGCGTAGCGGATCGAACTTGCCGATCATGCCGGGAATATGCAGCACGTTCGCGCCTGCCAGGAACCATAGACTTCGTCCCAGACCTTGATCGAAGGCGCGACAGGCATAGCCCGCCAGTTGATCGGGAACAAGCTGCTGGGTCACTGTACGATACGGATGAAAATAGCCTTCGTGAAAGCCATAGCCGTCGATCGCCAGCCAGCGCAGCAGCGGATCGAGCCAGGCCACGCGGCGCTCGGTGTGGGCTGGCAGCCGCGCCAAGATCCACCCGACGCCGATATAGCCTGCGTAGATATGTTCAGCGCCGACTCCATTTAAGAACCGTGGCAGGCGATTTGGCCGCCAGACCATCAGAAGATCGAGCGCCGTGAGCGTTGCGGCAGCTCCCTCAAAGGCAAATCCGCGCAGATCCCTATCGACCTCATTCAACTTACGCGCCAGCTTCTCATCATTAAACCCCAACAAAGCGGCCTGATAGCCATATACGAACGATCGTTTGATCCGTTCAAGCTGCTGGCGTGCAAGCATCTCGCTCTCGCTGGGCGCGGTCTGCGCCAGATCCGCTGCACGACTCGCCAGATGGTGATAGAGGAGTCTCAGCGCGCCAGGTACCGCTCCGCGTGGTTGGGACATGTTAGCACCTCACATCATCTATGAGGACGCGACGACTGTAGTTAAGGTGTGGAGGGAGTTCGACGGGATGTGGCGCAATTGCACCACCACGTCAACGGAACCATCTGCACTGCGCCGCCAGCATCCCAGGTACAAGCCTGCAGCAAACGTTACTGCCTCCTACTGACCAATCTCCATACTAGTGGAGGGCTTGCCTGAGATCTTCTTGGAAGTTGCCCGGCTTGGAAACATGTGAGTGTGGATATCAGATCTAAAGAGGCGTGCTGATTAAATATGAGAACCCGCCCTGGCGTAGAGACGATCCTGTCTCGTTGCCGGACGGGGTGCGGCGCGTCTGTGAATTGGCTGGCTAGATGGGGCTGACCAGCTAGGTCAGGGCAGGCTTTCGCAAGGCACAGCTGCACTTCACGCGGTGAGCCTCATCCGCAGATGGAAAGGAGTGGTAGAACATAGCAATGACCATTGGGGCGAAGACGACGGCGTTGTAGAAGAGATGCAGCTCCATGCGCGGAAATGCGAGCTGCAAAAGGCTGGTGGGGGCAGCCGCGCCAAAGAAGGGCGTGCCCAGCGCCGCCTGGATCAGCAGCAGCAGATGCTCGAAGTGGTGCCAGATCTGGATCGCCAGCGCGATGTTCCACCAGGTGCGGCCCTGACCGACAAAGCCGGGCCGTAGCCAGATGAAGCCGATCAGCATGACGATCGCATAGACGTAGTGGAGGAGCTCGGAGGAGACGAGCCAGGGGAAGAAGAGGCCGAGGAAGCCACCGGCCTGGCTGCGAGGCCAGTGCATGCCATACACCTGATACGCCTGCACCAGGTGCTCCACCCAGTGTGCCAGCACGATCACCAGAAAGACCATCAGGGCTGGCTTGTGCCATGCTTCATTCAACCGGCGCGTAAAACTGATTGGACGACGAAGCTGGTTGGGCTGAGCTTGGGCCATGTCAATGCCTCCTTGAACACGTGGTTCAACTACCACGAACAATCTGAGCGCCGCGCCATCTGCTCCAAATCCCGACATAGGCGAGCACCATCAGCAATCCGATACGAAACCGCATGATTGGGCCAAGAATAAATGTATAGTTCGTTCTAGTCGTCCAAATCTCGACAACCAGGCCATCTTGTACGCGGTATGAGGCCCAGACTTCGCTGGAAACCGCTGGCGAACCCCGAGCATCACCACGCCAGCGCCCGTACACGGTCAGAGTATGATTGGGACTCGTCACAATCCGGTCACAGTCGGCTGTTAGCTTAGCGACCCTGCTGTGCGATCGAATAAACGCTAGCCAGGTCTGCCAGGCGCTAATGCCCCGGAATGTCAGGCCGTCCATGTGGCTGATCACATCCTGATGCAGCACCGTTGGGGCATCAGCGGTATCTCGCGTGCCTGCGATCATTTCGACAAGACGCTCGACAACTTCCCGATCGCTAAGGACTGGCTCGTCAGTTAGTTGCATAGTCACCACGGGCTGTACGATTTACGGAGCGTCGCTAAATACCTTCGCCGTTTGCCTTTCTAGAGGGGCACGATACACCATACAGTAATTCTTGATCACCAGATTTGTCTCGCAGAGACGCGCAAATATCGCGCCTACCAGCCGCTGGGAGCGGGTGCCGTTAAGTGCTGTTGCTTTTGCAAGACGACGTAGGTTGGTCAACACAAAGCGATCGGACTGACGAATAATGCCTTCTGGCGTGACCTCCGGCAGCTTCGAGAGCGCGAACCAGTCGAAGGTGCTGTGGATGCCTAGCAGATGCCGCAGATATTCGTGATAGACACGTCCCATCTCCTGTGGTGCCTGTAAGACCTGTGGCGCGATCTGTGCCGCCGCAAAGCCGGTGCCGACACCGGCACCCGCCATCCACCAGACCTGGGCGTATGCCGGCCCTGCAAGCAGCCAGTTCGCACCATAGGCCCGCTCATGCACAAAGTAGTGGTGGTGGGCTTCCATAATCGTGGCTGACTCGACGAAGCATCGCCGGTAGTGCAGGCCGCGCCGCGCATAGGCTCGCTCGGCAACCGCAAGCAGTTCCTCATCCAACAGCTTGGTCGCATCTGCCGCCGTGCTCACCCCGATCGAGACGTAGCTGCCCAGCGGAATGCACCAGGCGATGCCATCGACGCCATCAATCTCGGGATAGAGCTTGACGATACTCGTCGCGGTTTCCCAGGGCTCGGGAGCGGGTGGCGTTTTTTTTAGGTGCTCTGGCAGATGGTAATGAGTGTACACCACGCGCTGCGGTACACCAATCGTATCGCGGCGAATACCTGTCGCGCGGGCTACGACCAGGCCGTGATTAGTTGCATCGAAGACGTACGTTGCCGGTAGTGTGGTGCCATCTGACAAGTGTAGCGTTGTGATTCGGTCCGTTTCACGCTCGTAGTCCATCGAGGTAACTTTGACATCGATCTGCGTACAGTAGGCGCTGGCGACCGTCTGCGCGTAGAGCGCCGCATCAAAGCCGAGTCGATCGAACTGCAAAAACTCTTTGGGTGCGGTGTAGCCCATCAGCCGGAAGAGAAGCCTTGCCAGAAAGGTTTTATTTGCCACAAAGTCACACGAGAAAACATAGTCGCCGAGGTAGGCCGTCACAACTTTTTTGCTGAAGAAATATTCTGAGAACTCAGGAAACATCTCTAGCAGACCAAGCGTACCTTCGAGGTTCAATGATTCGCCGAG
>DASUTC010000111.1 GCA_036374795.1 Herpetosiphonaceae bacterium | reverse complement strand
CCGGAGCAGGCACCATGACCCGCACGCTGCAACATGGACTACGGATGCTCCCGCTGCTTGGCGGGCTATGGCTGCTACGCTTCGTGCCGCAGATAGTCGAAGCGCCGCTGCGTGGAACGTGGCCGCTGCCCTGGCGGCTCGACGCGCTCACGCTCTGCCTGATCGTCGGCCTCACGCTCGGCGTCGCGCTGCTGCCGCTGGGCTGGCGCGACACACTGCGCGCGCTGGCGGCGCTGCTGCTGCTCGGAGCGCTCCCCGGCGAGCATCTGCTGCTCCTGCCGCTGGCTTTGATCGGCGTGAGCGCCCTACTCTGGAGCTGGCGCTGGCTTCTGGCGGGCGCGCTGCTGAGCGCTGGCCTTGGCCTTGTGGCGCTGGCAGGAGGAACCACGTGGTCGGCTCCCACCACAGCCACAGCGATCACCTCGCAGTCGTTTTTGCTGCTGCTGGCGGCCTGCGCGATTGGGCTGAACAGCTACCCGATCGCGGTGCTGAGCCAGCGGCCTGATGCGCTGCGGCAGGCGCTCCAGCCGATCTGGCTGCTTCCGCTGATCCGCACGATCGAATGGGGACCGTGGAATAGCGGCTGGTCGCTTGCCGTCCTGCTGCTGGGCGGCGCTAGTGCGCTGTGGTCGAGCGGTAGCGCCTTGTGGATAGCCGACCGTGAGCAGCGCATCGAGCACATCCTTGGGACGTGGCTGGGCATGGCGCTGGCGTGTGTCGGGCTGCTCACAACCGTTGGAGTCGCCAGCGCGCTGTGGCTGGTGCTGGCGTACGCGCTCGGCGTCGGCTTGCTGGCGCAGGCGGATCGCCGGATCTGGTGGGCAGCGCCCGTGCCGCCATCGGCAGCGTTTGTCGCGGGCTGGCTCGCGCAGGGCGCGACCGCAGCCAGCGGGGCGTTTCTGCTGAGCGGCGTGCTCTGGCTGGCGATGCTCTTCGTCGGGATCGCGATCCTGCGGCTCAGGGCAGAGACGGCGGCAGCGTGGCAGCCCGGAATCACCGCAACCTTCGCGATCGGCCTCACGATTCTGCTGGGCTTGCTCGCGCCGCTACCGCTGCGCTGGCTGATCGTGCCCGCGATCGAGCCGTTGCAGGGCGGGCTAACCCCGTTTGGCCTGCTCGACATCTGGCCGTGGGTAGGCATGGCCGCGCTGGATGCGGGCCATCGCCGCGTGGCGGTGCTGCCCTCGATCGCCGTCGCCGTGCTGGCGCTGGTCGTCGCGGCGCTGGTCTGGATGCTCGCACGAGTCTTCGGCTGGGTGAGGCTGGACGGGGAGGGCGACGAGCAATCCCCGCCGCGATCGGCGGCGCTGTGGGAGCAGATGCGCCAGCAAGTCTGGTGGATCGGGGGGCCGAAAGAGCGTGGATGAGCTGATCGCGCTGCTGGGGCGGAACTGGCGGCTCCTGCTGCTCTACCCGGGCGGCCTGGCCGCGCTGGTCGCGCTGCTGCTCGCGCGCCTGCTGCTCGAAGATCGGCGCAACCTCCGGCGCGGAGCGGAGCGCTTACGCGGACGCGAGATCATCATCGCGGCGGCCTGGCTGCTGACGATCGCGCTGCTGCCGCTGCCGCAGACGGGCTGGCCCTACGCGCTCGATCTGCTCGTCTTGCTCGCGCTGATCGAGCTGCCGCACTGGACGAGCATCATCTCAACACCCGATCGCGCCCCCGACGAGATCGCGGCACAGCTTGCGCCGCTGCTGAACGTCTATCCCCTGCTGGCGCTAAGCATCGCGCTCCTGGGACAGGCCGCCGGATCGCTGGTGGTGCATGAGATCAACCGCAGCGGCGGATGGCTGCACTGGCTGGGGATCGTCGGCTGGGCCAGTACGCTGCCGCCGCTGCTCGGCCTGGGACCGTGGCGCGATCGATACACACTCGGCACGCTGTCGGCGCTGCGGCGCGTCGCGCACATGGGGCTGCTGCTGGCTGCGGCGCTTCCCGCCCACAACGAGACGCCGACCGTGATGGCCCTGGAGGGCTTTGCCTGCCTGCTGCTGCCGCTGGCCGCACTCGACCGCTGGTGGCGTGGCCGATCGGAGTGGTGGATCGGCTGGCAGCCCTGGCTCGTCGTGGCTTTCGCGCTCGTGGCGGCCTCCACCAGCGGAGCCGTGCTGCTGGCGCGCCTACGCTAGCGCGGGCACGGCCTCGGCAAGCCACACCACGCGCCCGGTTTCGCGCTCCCACGGGCGCACCTGCTCCATCACGGCCTCACGATACGCCGATCCGCAATCGGCGGCGAAGTGCAGCCAGATCCCGATCCCGCCTGCGGCGTACCACGCGCCGAAAGGCACCGGCTCGTCGGCGGAGAGATCGAAGCGCCAGATCACCTCGGCCACGCCCGCGTACAGATCGGGATCGACGGTGGCGGTCCAGGGCAGCGCCAGCAGGCAGCGCGGGCTGATGCGACGGTGCCCACTATCGGGCGACTCGTCCAGATAGACCGCGACCCGATCGAGGTAGCCCGGCTGGTAGGGTAGCGCCGCGCGCCATGCCTGAAGCATCGCGGGAGCGGGCGGATCGTCGGAGCAGAGCAGATACAGATCGAAGATCGTCGCGGGATTGTGCGCGATCCACGAGGCCAGCAGCGGCGTGATCCGCTTCAGATCATCATGCCGCGCCACAACATCCACATGCCGCGCCAGCCGGGCCGCAGCGTTGGTTGGCTCACGATCGTTCATCGGCAGCCACAGGCGATCGATCGGCGCCGAGAGCTGCGTCGATTCGGGGCGGAGCAGCGCATCCTGGCGCGGCGGCGGCATGCCCTCGACCGCATCGGGCGGCAGGTCGACGCCCAGCTTGAGCGCGCGGCGAAGCTGGCGCAGCTCGGCGTAGGTAAACTGATCGGTGTGCAGCACGTAGTAGGGCGGACGCTCCTGAAAGCGCAGCTCGTACTGCGCGGCCTGCTGGCGCACAGCGGTGCCGGGCAAGGCCTGAAGCGTAAACACATCGTACGGGCCGAGCGACTCGCGCCGCAAAAAATCCAGGGTTTCGCGTACTCCTGCGGGATTGTCGGCGGGCAATCCCAGGATCACATCGAGATACACCTCGATGCCGTGGGCGTAGAGCCGCCGCGTGCCTGCCGCCCACTTTTCCAGATTGGTCCGGCGATGGCTGGCGTGCAGCGCCGCAAGATGCGCGGTTTGCAGCCCAACCTCGACATAGCGCACGTTGCAGCGATCGAGCGCCGCGACGACCTCGTCGGTCAGATGCTCGCCGCGCAGCTCGGCGTAGAAGGTCATCCGCCGATCGGCATTCAGATCCTCAAGCGCGCGCATCAGCGGCCAGAAGAGCGGCACAAGATTCAGATTGGCCTCGATAAAATGCGTGCGGCTCAAGCCGTGCTCGCGGCCCCAGGCGATCTCGGCCAGCACGCGATCCAGGCCAAAGTAGCGATTGCCGAGCTTGGTGCCCATGTTGCGCCCGTACAAACAAAAGCTACAGGCGTACGGGCACCAGCGCGAAACCTCGACCATCAGCATGCTGTTGGGCGGCATTTCGAGGTAGCCGAGCAGATACGGCGACGGAATCACCGACAGATCGCTCAAGGCCACCCGCTCGGCGGTGAAGCGCAGCGCGCTCTGGTAGCGGTAGGCCAGGCCGGGAATCTGCGCCAGCGGATCGGCGGCGGACGTGCTGTTGAGCAGCAGCGTGTCGGGCTGATCCGTCAGCGCCGGGCCGCACCAGAGCCGCAACAGATCGGCAAAGGTCTGCTCGCCCTCGCCGATCACCGCGACATCCACGGCGGCATGCTCCAAAACCCACAGGTTATCGCGCTGCACCTCGGCCCCGCCGACGACTACCTGAAGCTGCGGCAGGCGCTCCTTGACCCGCCGCGCAACTTCCAGGCTGCGCTCGCTGTTCCAGGTATAGAGCGAGATACCCAGCATATCAGGCTGGCGCGCGACGATCTCGTCGACCAGCAGCGCGTCGCCGGCGTGATCGGCCAGCGCGCGCGGCAAGATCTCGATCGCGGCCCGATCGAGCAAGCCCTGCGCGTAGGCGTAGGCCTTCAGGTAGCCCAGCGCCAGCGGCACATTGAGCGCCGGATTGTTCGGCACCGGCAGTTGCAGCAGCAGCACCCGCAGTTTACGCTTCACGATTCCTATCCACGCCCCCATCATCTCGTTGCGGGTGCATTGTACCGCGTGGGAGAGCCAGCAGCGCGCGTTGATCAGTACGCCTTGATCCGCTGCGCGGTGTGATGCGCCAGCGCCATGATCGTGATCATCGGGTTGACGCCGGAGGAGGCCGGGAAGGCGCTGGCATCGGCGACAAACAGCCCGCGCACGCCAAAGACCGCGCCGTCGGCATCGCAGACCGCCGTGCGCGGATCGCGGCCCATGCGGCAGGTGCCCATCTGGTGCGCGCTGAAGAGCGTTAGCCAGTTGCGATCGACCATCTGCCGGGCAAGCTCAGCGCAAAAGGCATCGATCGCGGCGGACGAAGATTCCGCCCCGCGCCGAAAGAGCTGCTGCCGCGCGTGGAGCGTCAGCACCTCGTGAGCGCCCGCCGCCAGGTGAATCCGCACGGCCTCCTGCACGCCCCGCTGAAGATGCGCGCGCTCCTGCGGCCCCGGACGATACGTAACCACGGGCCGTCCAGAGCGTCCAGGCTGCACGCGACCGCCGACCTGATCGC
This sequence comes from Herpetosiphonaceae bacterium, assembly GCA_036374795.1. Lineage (NCBI taxonomy): Bacteria > Bacillati > Chloroflexota > Chloroflexia > Herpetosiphonales > Herpetosiphonaceae > Herpetosiphonaceae bacterium. The sequence continues at coordinate 12,415 of DASUTC010000111.1, read as the reverse complement.
GCACCAGCACGATCGCCGCGCTTTTATAGGCTGTCGCCTGCATCTGCCGCCGATGATCGCGCGCGCTGAACCAGGGCGTTGCCATCGCCAGCAGGCCGGGATGCGCCGGAGCCGTCTCAAGCCGAAAGCCGTAGCGGCCCGATAGCTCTGCAAACTCGTTGCACAGGATCGTCTGCGGCGGGCCGTCCCACAGCTCGATCCGCTGGCTGTACGTCCCCGATACGGCGGTCGTCGGGTGCAAAAACAGGTTGCGGCCAAGCGCTGGAAGCTTGAGGCCGGAGCGCATCAGGATCAGCGGCGAGTGGAGCGCGCCCGCCGCCACGACCACGACAGACGCGCGAACCTGAACCGCATAGGTGCGCTGCGCGGCGTCGGTCGCGGTGGCGATCACGCCCGTCACGTGCCCATTGGCGAGCGTGATCCGATCTGCCCGGCAGCGCGGCACAATCGTCGTATCGCCGAGGCGCTGCGCGTCGTGGAGATAGGTGACAGCCGTCGACTGTTTGCCGCCGTGACGACAGCCATAGACACAGTAGCCGCACTGGGCCGGATCGCAATCGCGGGCATTGCGCGGCAACGTCTGCCAGCGATAGCCGAGCGTGTCGCAGCCGTCGCGCAGCGTGGCGTTGTTGCGATTGACCACGCTCTCGGACTCGCCGACGTTCAGCCGCGCGGTGACGGCATCCAGCGAGCGCGTGAAGCTCTCGTCGCCGAAGTGCGCGCAGCCCGATCGCGCCGCCCACTCGTCGCGGATCGCGGGCGGCGTGCGCAGCGAGGTCTGCCAGTTGACCGCCGTGCCGCCGCCGAGGGTCGCGCCCGCCAGGATCGCCACGCCAAGATCGCGGGTGGCGATCATGCCGCGATCGAGGTACAGCCGCTCCATGCCCACGAGCTCGCGCTGGTCGAAATCGGGCGCTTGCTGCCCGCCGCCCGCCTCAAGCACGATCACCCGTTTGTTGGCCGCCGCCAGCTCCGCCGCGACCACGCTGCCGCCCGCCCCGGAGCCGATCACGCAGACATCGCACTCAAGCGTCGTCGGACGGTCGATCGTCGTCAGCGTGAGCGCTGGCCGGATCGCGGGCGGATTCGGCGATGGCGTGTAGCCGATCGCGGCCCAGGTGGGATTAAGCCCGCTCTCATCGATCACGCTGTAGAACAGAAAGGTCGCCAGGCGCTTGAGCACCTGAAATCCCGTGCGCAGCAGCGACCAGCGATGCGTCGCCAGCGATTGGAGCACGCGCTCGCGCTCAGGCAGCGCCAGGTCCCTGAAGCGTGCCCGCCTGCCGATCAGCACGCCGTTGACGAGTGGCTGATCGAGAACGCGCAGCAGACGCTTGAACTCGGCCTGCTGCCCGCGATCGAACGTCGTAAGCGCCCGCTCGATCGCCGTCGCGATGTCTAGCTCGGCGGCGCTGCGCATGAAGAGATCGGCGTGCTCGTCCGGCCCCGCCGACAACGACGGCAGCAGCGCATCACATGCGGCGGTCAGCGTCGCGCGCTCGGTTGGCGATAGAATCGCTGCTGAATGGGTAGCCGAGGACGGAGCGACAAGCGTCATACAGGCACCTCAACAAGGGAACAAGGGAGAACCAAGAGCCAAACCGAAACTTGGAACTTGGAACTCTGAACTTGGAACTCGGAGCAAGTATCGCCGACTTACGGCTCCGGCGCAACTCGGTTGACGATTTGCCGATTTTGGCCTACCGTAGTGCGGCTCCGCTATGGACGCTCATGTACACCATCCGCCTCAAGGAGGATACCATGTCATCATCTGTGATCAATCAGCCACAGACGCTCACCGACGCGCTGCTTGAGCGGCGCGCAGCCCGCACCTGGCTCACCGACGCGCTGCTGATCGTGCTCTTCAGCGGCTTTGTCGCGCTCACCGCCCAGATCACGATCCCGCTGCCGTTCACGCCCGTGCCGATCACCGGCCAGACGCTCGGCGTGCTGCTCACCGGCGCGGCGCTCGGCAGCCGACGCGGCGCGCTGGCGCTGCTGCTCTACGTGCTCGAAGGCGCGATCGGCCTGCCGGTCTTTGCCGGTGGCGCTGCCGGTTTCGCGCGCATCCTCGGCCCGACGGGCGGCTACCTGCTCTCGTATCCGCTGGCAGCGGGCATCATCGGGCTGCTGGCCGAGCGCGGATGGGATCGGCGCTTGCATCTGGCGGCGCTGGCAATGCTGATCGGCAACCTCGTGATCTACCTGATCGGCGCGTCGTGGCTCGGCCTCTACAAAGGCATCCTGGGCAACATCTCGCTGATGTGGGCGGGCGTGTATCCCTTCCTGCCCGGCGATCTGCTCAAGATCGCCATTGCGGCGCTTGTGCTGCCCGGCGCGTGGGCGCTGGTTCGCCGCACGCATGACGAGCGCTAGACCACCTCGTCTGTCGGGGCAGAAATCGCGATTGACACGCCTGACCGCCAACGATTAGAATTGGCCTCACCGATCCACTTCTTTACGAATGGAGAAAACGCAGATGTACCGCAGATTTCTTATGGCTCTGACGCTCACACTGGCGCTGATCCTATCGGCCTGTGGGCAGTCGACCGGCCAGACCGACAGCACCGGCAGCTCGCCTGCCGCGTCGGGAGCGCCCGCAGCTTCGGGAGCCGCTGGCGGCAAAGCGATGGAGAAGGCAGCCGAAGGCACCGCGCTGCGCGCAATTCAGGATCGCGGCAAGCTGATCGTCGGCGTCAAGTACGACCAGCCGGGCTTCGGCTTCCTCAACCCGACGACCAATCAGGTCGAGGGCTTCGACGTGGAGATCGCCCGCGAGATCGCCAAGCGTATCTTTGGCGATCCCAACGCGATCGAGTTCAAGGAATCGATCAGCAAGAACCGCATTCCCTACCTGAACGACGGCACGGTCGATATGGTCGTTGCGACCATGACCGCCAACGAAGAGCGCGCCCAGCAGATCGATTTCTCGGACACCTACTATGTCGCCGGGCAATCGCTGCTGGTGAAGAAAGACAGCGACATCCAGGGCATCGACAGCCTCAAGGGCAAGACCGTCGCGACCGCCAAAGGCTCGACCTCGGAGAAGAACATCACCGCCAAAGCGCCGGAGGCCAAGATCGATCTCTACGACACCTACGCCGACGGCGTGCAGGCGCTGCTCTCTGGCCGTGCCGACGCCGTGACGACCGACGACATCATCCTCTACGGCTTCCAGACCCAGAACCCCGACCAGCTCAAGGTAGTCGGCGGGCAGTTCACCAAAGAGCCGTACGCGATCGGCGTCAAGAAGGGCAACGCCGAGCTGCTGGAGGCGATCAACGCCACGCTGCGCGACATCAAACAGAGCGGACGCTGGGCCGAGATCTACAAGCAGTTCATCCCTGAGCAGAACGTGCCCGACGTGCCGCCGCAGGATTGGCGCGAAGTCAAGTAGCCGCCGCGCCTGTATTCGTGAAGGGGGAGAGCAGTGTGCTCTCCCCTCTTGTGCAGTTGGAGGGTAAGGATGTCGGCAGAAAGCATCCAGCTCATCGTTAACGGCCTGCTCATCACCCTGGCGCTGACCGCGACCAGCACGATCGTCGCGCTGATCTTCGGCACCGTGCTCGGCGTGCTGCGGGTCGGCTCGAACACGGTGCTCCGCGAGGCGGCGGCAGGCTACATCGAGTTTTTCCGCAACATTCCGATCTTGACCGTGCTCTTCTTCATGTACTTTGGATTATCCCGATCACAGGTGTTGCCGATCAGGCTCTCGCCGTTCTCGACCGCGACCTGGGGCCTGGGCCTCTACACGGCGGCGTATGTGGCCGAGATCATCCGCAGCGGAATCTATGCGGTCGGGCGCGGTCAGATCGAAGCGGCGCGCTCGCTGGGCCTGAGCTTTACGCAGATGTTGCGGCTGGTGCTGCTGCCGCAGGCGTTCAGCGTGGCGATTCCGCCGCTGGGCACGCTGCTGATCGCGCTGCTCAAGAACACATCGATCGCCAGCACGATCGTCGTCGGCGAGCTGTTCTACCAGGCGGGTATCGTCGAAGGTCGCACGTTCAATCCAAATATATTTTTGATTATCGGCATGATCTATGTCGCGGTGAATATTCCGCTGGGCTTGCTGGTGAACTACACCGAGCGCCGCCTGCGAATCCTGCGGTAGCCCGTTGGGTGAAGAACAAGGGCCCGTCAGGCCGGGTGATGAGAGAACAAGGGAACAAACAGAGAATCAAGAGCCACGTCTATCGTTCAAAGAACCGGAAACTCAGAACTCAGAACTTGGAACTTGGAAGAGGGGATCAGCATGGCAACAACATCGCTCCCAACCCGACCAAGCAGCACCGTCGTTGTCTCACGGCTGACCAGGCGCTTTGGCCGGCTGCTTGCCGCGATCGTCGTGGTAGTTCTTTTTCCGCTGGTCTTTGGCCTGGGACCTGAAGATTTTGCGAATGTCTTTCAGTTCGGCATTCTCCGCTTTATCAGCCTGGGAGCCATCGCGACGATCACCGCCTCGCTTGTCGCGATTCTGCTGAGCCTTCCGCTGGCGACGCTGCTGGCGCTGGCGCGCTTCGCCAGAGGCACGCCACAGCACTATCTCTCGACGGTCGTGATCGAAGGCATTCGCGCTGTGCCGGTCCTGCTGGTGATCGTGTACGTGAGCCGACAGTTTCCCGGCATCGGTCTTGAGCGGATGAGCCTGAGCGGCGCGATGAAAACGCTGTTCGGGGCGCTCTTCTCGTCGCAGGGGCAGGCGGTGGTCGTCGCGCTGACGTTGTACACAGCCGTGGTCAACGCGGAGCTGATCCGCTCCGGCATGGCCTCGCTGGATCGCGGCCAGTTCGAGGCCGCGCGCTCGCTGGGGATGAGCTACGCGCAGATGATGCGGCTGGTGATCTTGCCGCAGACCTTCAGGCGCATTCTTCCACCACTGATCGCGCAGTTTACCACGCTGGTCAAAGATACATCGCTGGGCTACGTCGTCGGCTTTGTCGAGCTCCAGAAAGCTGCTCAGATTATCTATCAGCAGCCTGGCTATAGCCCGATGGCCGTGCTGTACGTGACCGCGCTGATCTACTTTGTGATTAACTATGTCCTGGGCAAGGTCAGCCTCGCGATCCAGCAGCGCCGGGGTGGGCTACCGCCGCATATCGACATGGGCTAGCGGCGCGTAAAGGCGTCGGAAAGATCTGAGAAAGGAGTGTGGAAATCATGGTGTTTGGCCTGCTGATCATTGGCGGAAGCATGTTCCTGGCCGCGATCATTATCATCGTGCTCATGGTGCGCGCCCGTCGCTGACGAGGACGGAAGACCACAGCGCGCCCGGCCCGCGCTTAATGCTCGGCGCTCGGCACGACGGGCGGAGCTTGCGGCTCGACATCGGGCTGCGGAGCCGGACGCTTTTTCTTTTGCTCGGCCTGCTCTCCGGCGTTGAAGCGCGTCATCGCCAGCGTGATCCCCTCGGTGAGAAACGTCTCCGCGGCATCGGCCACGCGCGCATAGAGCGACGGCAAGTGCTCCGTCTGCTCGCGGCTCCAGTTGTTCAGCACGTAGTCCTTAGCCTGCCAGCCCTCTGGAGGCCGCCCGATGCCCACCCGCACGCGCGGAATGTCTTGAGTTCCCAGCAATTGGATGATCGACTTCATGCCGTTCTGACCGCCCGCGCTGCCGCTTGCGCGCAGGCGGATCGTCCCAAACGGCAGGTCGAGATCGTCGTAGATCACCAGTAGCTCCGAGCCGGGATCAAGCTTGTACCAGCGCCCCAGCGCCGCCACCGACTGGCCGCTATCGTTCATGTAGGTGAACGGCTTGGCGAGCACCACGCGCTGCCCGCGAATCATGCCCGTCGCGATCCGCGCCTTGTGCTGCTTCTCGTTGAAGCTCAGGCCATGCCGATCCGCCAGGTATTTCACACACTGGAATCCCACGTTATGTCGATTTTGGGCGTACTGCTCGCCAGGGTTGCCCAGGCCCACGATTAAGAACATGCGCTCCTCACTCAAGCGAGATCACTTCGCTGAGGATTGTAACATTTTGGAGAACAAAGAACAGAGAACAAAGAACAAACCACGAAAGAACAAGCGCTTCAACTCCTTTGTTCCCTTGTTCCGTTGTTCTACTCTATCCCTCGCACCCGTGGCGCGAACACGAACACCGCAATCGCCGTCAGCAGCACCACCACCTGGCCCGCTCGAACGGCCAGCGGCGCGCTGCCCAGGCGCTCGGCCAGAAACCCGGCCAGCAGATGGCCGAAGGGCATCAATCCGACCAGCGTCAGCGTATACAGGCTCATCACGCGGCCACGCAGCGTATCGGGCGTCGTGGTCTGCATAACGGTATTGGTCGTCGCCAGCAGCGTGATCATCGCCCAGCCGCCCAGCATCAGCAGCGGCAGCGCCAGCCAGAACGAGGGCGCGAACGAGAAGAGCAGAAACGCGATCGGGTAGACAAACAGCCCCGTCGTGATCCGCCCGCCCGGTCGTGTGCGCTCCCCAACCGAGGCCAGCGCAATCGCGGCGATCAGCGCGCCCAGGCCGAAGCTCGCCGAGAGCAGGCCCAGCCGCGCCTCGGCATCTTGCAGCACCGGAATCCCCCGCACGATAAACACATCGCGCGCGAAGACCGGCATCAGCGTGATATGCAGCGTGCCGAAGATACTATGCACCGTCAGCGCGCCGAGCAGCACGCGCTTCAGCGGGTCGCGCCGCACATAGCGCAGGCCATCCAGCAGATCGACGAAGGGCGTGCGCAGCGTGGTATTCGCCGCAAACGGCGGCACGCTCATCAGCAGCAGGCTCGCGATCACCGCCAGATATGACACGGCGTTGATCGTAAACGCTGTGGCCTCGCCCACCGCCGCTACGAGCAGCCCCGCCACCGCCGGGCCGATCACCCGCGCGGCGTTGAAGATCGACGAGTTGAGCGCGATGGCGTTGCCCAGATCTTCTTTGCTGACCATTTCGGGCACGAACGATTGACGCGCGGGCATATCGACCGCGTTGACGATCCCCAGGAGCGTCGCCAGAACCACCACGTGCCAGAACTGCACCAGGCCCGAAAAGACCAGCCCCGCCAGGATGAACGCCAGAATCATCGCCGAGGTTTGGGTCGCCATGATCACTTTCCGCTTGGGAAAGCGATCGACGAGCACGCCCGCCCAGAGCGATAAAAAGAGCACCGGCAGCGTCGATGCCGCCGCGACAATACTCAGCTTCGAGGCCGAGTCGGTGATGCGATAGACCAGCCATTGCTGGGCAACCTGCTGCATCCACGTCCCGATCAGCGAGATAAGCTGGCCGTACCAAAACAATCGAAAATTGCGATGCTGTAGCGCACGGAATGTTTGGGAGCGCCGCGCCTGAGGCTGACCACCCGATTGTCCACGTTGTATAGGCGCCGCAGGCGTTGTTCGCTGCATTCCTGTTCCTCCGCCATCCACTGATTCATACAACAGTATGCGCATATCAGTGTATCACGATATGCTCCAAAATTCGCCGCCGATTTGCCTGCAAAATCCTCTCGAACTATACTACGGTCGGACGTGACGCCCCAGCGAGGGCGTCGTCTTGTGTCACAGTTTCGTCATCTCTCACGCATTGACGCTGACTATCTACTTTTCTATACTTTCATCCGGGGACCAAGTTTGACCACAAGCAACGTTTCACGTAAATACAGCATCTGGGCCTGGATCGCTATGGCGCTGGTGCTGGATATAGCGGGCGCAAAGCACGTCTACACGCTGCCGTCGGTAGCAGCGGCAGCGCTGGCAGCGCTCGCGATCGTCTGGCTTGTCCCCGCGTCCACACGCGGCGCTGTGCTCGCACCACATAGCGTGCCACAACACTGGCTCGCGCTCCTGCCGATCGCGGGCTTTGTCCCCGCAGTGCTGGATGTCGCAGCGTTCGTGCCGCAGGATGGAGGCTGGACGCCAGAGCGATTTGTGCTGCTGATCGGCGGTGTGATCGCGCTGCTGGCCTTGAACCGTACCAGCGCTGGGTGGATTGCCGTCGCCGCGCTCGTGCTCGGCGTCATCGTCCGGCTGATTCATATGGAGCACCTTGACATCAGGCCGGAGAACGGCGATATGCTGCCGCTGGTTCTGGGCGCGATCGACAATCTGCTTGCCGGACGCAGCCCCTACCGGCTGTATCATATGCCCTGGGACGTGCCGCTGACCTATTTTCCTATCACCTGGCTATCATATCTACCGGCGTATCTGCTGGGGATTGATCTACGTTGGACAAATATAGCCGCCGAGATAGGCATCGCCGGGGCGCTGCTGTGCCTGAGCGCGCGGCGGGGCGGCTGGCACGCGGCCTGGCGACACGAGCCGACGCTCTTTTTGTGGGCCTGGCTCTTTGTGCAGCCAAGCGTGATCCACTGGGATACCGGCAATACCGCGCCGATCACCTGGCTGCTGCTAGCCGTCACGTTGGCGCTGGTGCTGGCCCAACGCGAGCGGGCGGCTGCTCTCGCGCTGGGCGTTACGGCGGCGGGAACGCCGCTGGTGACGGTCTTCGGAGTGTTCATCGCGCTCTACTGGCTCCGGCGCTACGGTTGGCAGCAGACGCTACGCTTGCTGGCGCTCAGCGCGGTCGTCGCGGGCGCGCTGATCCTGCCGTTCCTGCTGTGGTCGCCCCAGGATTTTGTGATGGGCACCTACGACTGGTTCAACGCGATCGAGGGCTGGCCGCGCCAGAAGTGGAACGAAACCGATCCGCACATCTGGTCGGTGATCACCGGCTTCAGCGGCGAGTTCTGGTCGCGCGGCACCGAAGGCTGGCTCAAGCCGATCCAGGCGGTGATCGTCGGCGTGATTGCGGTAGTCTACTGGCGACGCGGCGCGCAGGCCAGCGCGCTCAACGGACATGCGACGGCGGCCTATCTAGGCTTTATGCTGTTCAATCCGGTGTTGTGGCCGTACCTGTATAATCCGGCTCTGATCGTTAGTCTCGTCGGCATCGCAGCCGCGACCGCGCTCTACGGCACGAGCGAGCTGCGAGTACCGGCGAGGAGACAGCGCTCGCAGCCAACATTCTTGTAAAGAGCATCATGCCCAAATACTATCGCATCGTTCTTGCCCTGATCGTCTTTGTGATGGGGAGTGTGCTTATGCCGGGGCTTCAGGCGCGAGCGCGCTTCAACGTCGCCAACAGCCGCTTCGATCTTCAGACCGAGGAGCTGCTGCTGACCAACGGCTATGCCGCCAACATCATCGCCACGTCCGACGGGCGGCGGGTGCTGCGCGCCAGCCAGCGCAACTACACCACCACCACCTGGGCGCGCGATCTCGACTATGCGATCGGCGGCTATAGCTACATCCTGGCCGATATGAGCGTCTTTCGCGAGAATATTCAGTTTTTCCTCGATGCTACCGACAGCAGCGGCGTCGTGCCGGAGAACGTCGATGTGGTGCAGCAGCGCAGCGAAAATCGGCAGGCGTGGGACGCGATGCCCAATCTGATCAGCGCGGCCTACACCTACGCGGCCAAAAGCGGCGATCGGGCCTTCGTGGCGCAAAACATCGCAACGCTGGAGCGCATCGCGGGCTGGATCGAGCGCCTGGACAGCAGCGGCGATGGGCTGCCCGACCGCGATATTTTTCCGTACGGCTACTACGATACGGTCGAGAACAGCGTGATGCATACCTACGCGCTGGCGAAGTTCTACGGCGCATACCGCGCCATGGCCGATCTTGAACGCTGGATCGGGCGAGACGGCGAGCGCTACAACCGCATGGCCGACAAGCTGCGCGCTGGCTTTCATCTGCCGGAGCGCGCCGGAGGCTACTGGCGGGCGGATCAGGCCTGGCCGATCGCGTGGCGCAAAGCCGACGGACGAGTCTTTTCGTTTCTGGAAACCTTCGGCGTGCTTCAGGCATCCAGAGAAGGGCTGATCGGGCCGCAGGATGGCTGGCGCTACCGCAATCTCTTTGCCGCGCTGCACCAGAGCCGCGCCCAGCAGATCGATCCGGCGACGCCGACCAAGCTGACGGTCGGCGGCTATCCGCTCAGCATCCGCCGCGATGTCGTACCTGCGGCTAATAACTGGATGCTCGACGCCGCCGCGCCGTGGATCGTCAGCCTGGACGTTCCTGAGCGCTCCCGCGCGGGCTATGCTGAGGATGCCGGCCTGGTGCTCGACGCCTACCGCGCGATGACGCAGCGCACGCAGCCCGCCGTGCTCGAATTTGCCGCCAGCGCAGGCTCGCGCTACGGCGCGGGCGACAGCGGCGATCGGGGGCGCACCTGGGATAGCGCCGCGTGGTTCGAGGCGGTCTACGGCGGTCACTACGGCATTCGCATGACGCTCGACGCGCTGCATATCGCGCCGCAGCCGCTGGTGAGCCTCAACGACGACGGGATCACCGATCTGAGCTACCAGGGCGCGAACGTCCACATCCGCCTGGACGCCGCCCAGCGCTCCTACCGCGTCACCACCGACCAGCCGATCACCGTGCAGCTTGGGCCGGTGGGCGACGGCGCGACGATCGCGGTCGATGGGGTGGAGCGCGGGCCGGGCGCGCGCGTGCAGCTTGGCGCAGGCCAGTCGATCTCCGTCCAAAGCCTGGGCATTACCCGGCAGCGCTCGGATCGCGCCTTTGCCGAGGTCTGGCAGCGGGCCGACGCGCCCGTGCAGCAGGGCAGCGCCAGCCGCTCCTGGCTGTGGGGTCCGATCCCGTTCCGCACCACCGTCGAGCGCTACGCCGATAGCCCCGGCGGCGAGCGGCTGGTAGAATACTACGATAAATCGCGCATGGAGATCACGCAGCCCGGCGGCAATCGCGGGGAGCGCTGGTTCGTGACGAACGGCCTGCTGGTCAAAGAGCTGGTCAGCGGCAAGCTTCAAGTCGGCGATGCGGCCTTTGAAGACCGCCAGCCGTCGAGCGTCGCCGTGGCGGGCGATCCAGATCCGTCGAATCCGGCTCCTGCCTATGGCGCGTTTGGCGGGGTTGTCTCGCTGAACGGCGACCGGCGGGCGGAGCCGCGCGTCGGCGCGGATGTCACGGCCACGATCGATCAGGCCGGCCAGATCGGCGAAGATCGGTCGCTGGCACGGCCTGAGACGCGCATCAGCACCTACGAGGCCAACTTAGGGCATAATATTCCTGGGGTCTTCTGGCGCTACATGACCACACTGCCCGACGATTGGGTCTTTGCGTTCGGCTATCCGATCAGCGAGCCCTTCTGGACGGTCGCCCGTGTGGGCGGCAAGCATACATCGGTTTTAGTCCAGCTCTTTGAACGCCGTGTGCTGACGTACACGCCCGACAATCCGCGCGGCTTTCAGGTGGAGATGGGCAACGTCGGGCAGCATTACCACCGGTGGCGCTATGGCTTCGCCCCGTGGGAAGATTGGAATCAATGGCTACGGTAGCCAATCGGCTGCGTTCGCAGTACCATACATCATTCAGCGCACCGAGAGAGGAAGGCACATACCAATGCGCATTCGAGCCCTGTTACCTCTGCTTATCGTGGCAGTCTTGATCTCCGGCATCCTGCCATGGAGTCAGCCCGCACTGGCAAGCGAGGCAACCGCAGATGTCGTCTCGCAGGCGTTCAACAAAACGGAGCCGTTCGGCATCGTCGCCACGCTCGGCAACCGCGTTCGCGACGACGAGCAAGACGCGGCGGTTGCTCTGATGCGTGAGGCTGGCGTGCAGTGGGCGCGTGAGGAGATCAGTTGGGACAAGCTCCAGCGGACGAAGGGCGGCCCCTTTGTGTGGGGCGGCGACGGCAGCGGGTTTTACAACTACGACCGCTCGATCGAGCGGATGAGCAATGCCGGGATCAATGTGCTGGGCCTGCTGGCCTACAATCCGGCCTGGTTCAAGAGCAAAAACCCGACGGTCGATGAGTGGATCAACGACTGGGGTACGTACGTCTACCAGACCGTGGCGCGCTATGGCCGCGACCGCAAGCAGATTCGGTATTGGGAGATCTGGAACGAGCCGAACATTCGCGTCTCCGGCTATGAGAGCGGCCTGTACACAATCAAAGATTATGTGCGGGTGCTCGACGTTGCCAAAGCCGCCGCGAAGGCCGCCGATCCCAACGCGGTGATCGTGCTCGGCGGCATTACTAGCATCTGGAGCGATATTCCGACGCCCGAAGATTACGATATTCCCACCTATCTCCGCCTGCTGCACGACGCCGGTGGCTGGAACAGCTTCGACGTGCTGGCGATCCATCCGTACAGTCCCGGCGCGCCTGAGGCGGCTTCCTGGCGGCGCGATCAGCATCAGGACTTCGAGGGCGAGCTGCGGCAGGTCGATGCGCTGCTGCAAGAGTTCGGCAACAAGCCCGTCTGGATTACCGAGGTCGGCTGGTCGACCTATCGCGGCTACTACGGCGTCTCCGAGACAGAGCAGGCAGCGTTCATGATCCGCATGTATCTCGTCGCGATGGCGCATCCTTCGGTCGAGCGCATCTTCTGGTACGACCTGCGCAACGATACGCAGCCGGGAGCC
>DASUTC010000110.1 GCA_036374795.1 Herpetosiphonaceae bacterium | reverse complement strand
GCGGTGAATGTGAAGCGCAGCGATAGCGGATACACGCTCAGCGAGTTCCAGGCGGTCGGCGGCGCCCCACTCACCAACGACTGGTTCACGGCTGACATCGAGGTCGAGACCGCATGAGGACGGACAGCCAGACTTTCTCTGCGTACAACGTCGCCCGAGCGAAGTCGCCACGCTTCGTTGTCCGCATCGGCTTCGATGTCGATTCGCTCGCAGCCACCAGCCATTCGGGTATCACGGGAGTCACTGCGGGCACGGTGCTTGAGGGGCTGCTGGCCGAGCCGACCGTCACGACCCAGCGATTGAAGCCGGACCTGGCCGTCGCCGAGATCGGATCCGCATCGTTCGCGCTGGTGGACCTGGACCACCAGTTCACCGATGAGGTGCGAGAGCGCCTTGCGGATGGTGCGGGCCTGCGCGGCAAGCGCGTCCAGTTCTATGTTGGCTACGAGGGCCTCGGATTCGCGGATTTCCAGCTCGTCGCAACGCAGACAATTTCCAGCGTCACCTTCAATGACGGTCGGTATGAGATCGCGTGCCTGGATATCCAGCGCAGCCTGCGCTCGACCGTATTCGAGCCGGCCCAGACCACCCTCGCATCGACGCTGCTCGATACGGATGTGGTGGTCAATCTCACATCCGCGGCGCTGCTGCAGCTCGTCGCGCATGGGCCAGCCTGGTCGGACGCGCCGAATGCGACGGTGGGGTACATCAAAATCAAGGACGAGGTGATCCGATACACCAGCATCGTTGGATCGCAGCTCCAGGGATGCACTCGCGGCGTCTTCAACACCATCCCGGCGACCTACGTTGTCGACCCGGCGCAGCCCGCGGAGCGCCGCGAGAAAGTCACCGAGTACATCTATCTCGAACTCCCCGCGGTGAAGCTCGCCTATGCGGTGCTGACCGGCTGGCTCCGCGGCAATCTGCTCGGCTCGCTCGGTGGCTTCGAGGTCGACACCAACGCAGACGGCACCGCGGACGGCTGGCAGAACTACAGCAACACCCAGACTTACTCCCGCGTCGCCGGACACACCGGATCCTGGGCGCAGCGTTTCCAAGGCAATGGTGGAGCGAATCCGCGCGCGACGACATCGAATGGGATTCTGATCCCGACCGGGACGCCGTTTACGGTGAGCGTCTGGTTCAACGCTACCGCAGGCCAGCAGCTGCTCATCGGCGCCAAGGGATTCAGCGCTCCCGCTGGCGGCGAGCTGAGCACGATCGTCCAGGCGGTCCTCGCAGCGACGGGAGGCTGGCAGCGTGTGTCCGCGAGCGGCACGGGCAATGGGCAGTTCGTGAAGCCGTTCGCAGGGCTCGGCGGCGCTATCGCCGCAGGCACGCAGATCACGATCGATGATGTGCAGCTGGAGATCGGCTCCGTCGCCAGTG
>DASUTC010000109.1 GCA_036374795.1 Herpetosiphonaceae bacterium | reverse complement strand
ATCAGCGGCAGCGCGCTCGGCGTGATCATCGACGCGCGGCCACGTCCGCTGACGCTGCCGGACGATCTGACGCAGCGCCGCACGATGCTGCTGGGCTGGATGGAGGCGCTCGGCGCGCTGCCGCCCGTGACGGCATTCGCTCCGACCAAGCCATCCGAGAAGCCTGCCGCGCCTACCAACGGAGCGCAAACAGGAGTAGAATTACCTGCACAGGGTCCAGCAATAGCCCGTCCCGAAGCGCCGAGCGCGCCGGTCGGCACGCTATCCAGCGGCGAGGATGTAGCCGCGCTGCGTGAGGGGCTGATGGCGCAGCCGCCGCAGAAGCGAGGTTTTTTCCGCCGCAAATGAAAGGCAGGAGCGCATGGTAGAACGCATCTGTCCCCGCTGCGATGCGGGTAATCCGAGCGAGCATGCCTACTGTGGGCGCTGTGGCGCGGCGCTGGATCAGCCGCTCGCGCCTCGACCCGCCGCCTCGCTCGCCCAGCGATCGTGGCAGGTTCCCGTGCCGTGGAAGCAGGCGGGCCGGGTGATGGCGCTCGGCGTCGCGACGCTCGCCGCCGAGGCTGGCCTGGCCTGGCTGCAACGTCGCCAGCAGCAGCAGCCCCAGCCGCTTAGCCGCCCGCAGCCGCCGACCACGGCGCGCGTGATCGCGATGGGCTGGCGTGTCACCGAAACCTGGCAGGGCGGCCATTTGCAGCAGCGCACCGAGGAAAAGGTGATGTGGCTTGAGCCGCAGCCTCCCAAAGGCTGAGCGACGATACAGTTCATTTTTCTTCTAGGGCACGCCAGCACGGCGTGCCTGCAAGTTTCTCAGCGGCTTTTCACGAAAACTTGTGCTGTGGCACTCGCCTTGATAAGATCAGAGCAACTGCTAATAGAAGGGACGTGCTGGCCTATGAATCGTTCTCGATCCGATGGGTATAGTCCGCGTTTCGTCTTCTACGAAGATGACATTATCGCGCTGCAAGATCTCGATGCCAACGAAGTCTATGTGCCGCTGAACCGCCTGTGTGAGACGCTCGGCTTAGAGCCGGCAGCGCAGGCACGCGCGCTCGAAGCGCACAGCATCCTGGTGAATGGCCTCCGCTCGCTGGGCCGTGATGGCCTGGGGCTGCGCGTGGATCTTGTGCCGCTGTGGCTCTGCACGATCGACGCGATGCTGGTCGGCAGCGCGACACGCAGCAAGCTGATCCAGTACCAGCAAGAGTGCGCCTCGGTGCTGTGGCAGGCGTTCAAGCCGCAGGGCTTCGGCCCCGAAGACGCGATCTTGCCCGATCGCACCGAGATGATCCCCGCCGAGCAGGCGTATCAGGGGGCGATGGCGCAGGCGGCGCTGGCGCGGCAGCAGATGTTGATCGAGCGGCAGCTGGAGTTCGATCGCGCCAATGGCAATCGCTCCATGCCGGGCGAGATCTCGGAGCGTCATTCTCCGGCGCTCGATCTCGCGCGGGCCGTGCGGCGCGTGGCGCATAGTCTGGCCGCTCGCTCGCGGCGCAACGAGTACAGCGGCGTCTTCAGCGGCCTGCACCGCCAGTTTGGGATCAGCTCGTATCGCAATCTGCCCTACGGACGGCTGCGCGAGGCGATGGACTGGCTGGAGCGCTGGCACGGCGATATTCAGGGCGAGCCTGAGCCGCCGCCGGATATTTAGTAGAACGGAGAACAAAGAACAAAGAACAAAGAACAGAGAACAGGAGCTAACGGCTTTGTTCTTTGTTCCGTTGTTCTTTGTTCTCTATCAGGCGAGGGGGCAGAAGAAAGATGGTGGGGGTTGGCCCCCACACCCCCGGCCTCACGGCCCCTAGCGCCTTGCCGCAGCGATCAGCTCGTACTTGAGATTCCAGAGCGCCTCGGTCAGCGACACGTGGTAGATGTGCGGGTGGATCAGGCGGCGCACACCAGGATCGAGGCGCGATACGTCCTCGCGCCGGGTCTGGCGCATCTCTTCCAGCGAGGGCCAGTCATAGACCACGCGGCCATCACGCACGATCTCGCGGTGCAGCAGCTCCAGCGTTGTGTCGCCGCGATGGACGATGCGCGTCTTGGTGACATCCGACGGGTGTCGCAGGACGATCTCCGGCATGTTCGGGATGTCTTCTTCCTCAAGCGCCATCAGGTCAGCCGTCGCGCGGTTGCGCTGATCGTAGAGCCGCCAGCAGCGCTTATGCCCAGGGTTGGCGATCTTGTCGGGCGAGTCGGAGATTTTGATCGCCGGACGCCAGCCTTCATCGCCACATAGCGCGACCAGCTTGTACACGCCGCCGAGCGCCGGGTAGCCGGTGGAGGTGATGAGCTGCGTGCCGACGCCAAAGACGAGCCGTTTGATCAGCGCTTCGGGCTCCAGACCCTCCTGCGGTGCTTCAGCCCGGATCTGCGTCAAAATCTGCCAGATCACCAGCTCATCCAGATCGTTCGAGAGCACGATCGAGGTGTTGGGAAAGCCCGCCTGATTGAGCATCTTGCCTGCCTGGATGCTGAGATACGCCAGATCGCCTGAATCGAGGCGAATCCCGACCGGCTCGTGACCTTTGCGGCGCAGCTCTTCAAAGACGGTGATCGCGTTGGGCACGCCGCTGCCGAGCGTATCGATCGTATCGACCAGCAGCAGGGTGTCGTCGGGATAGGTTTCGGCGTACGCGCGAAATGCGCCAAGCTCGCCCAGGCCCAGCACCATCGCTGCCTGCACCATGCTGTGAGCATGCGTGCCTTTGGCCGGAAGGCCCAGCGCCGCCGACATGCCGAGATTGGAGCTAAAGTCCGCGCCGCCGATCAGCGCCGCCCGTGTTCCGGCATTCGCACCGGTATCCTGCGCGCGGCGCAGGCCGAACTCCATCACGGTGCCCTCGCCGGCGCTCTCACGCATACGCGCCGCTTTCGTCGCGATCAAGGTCTGGTAGTTGATATGATTGAGCAGCGAAGTCTCAAGGATCTGTGCCAGCGCCAGCGGTCCCCGAACGACCGTCAGAGGCATGTGGGGATGGGCGACCCGTCCTTCGGGCAGCGCCGCGAGCGTAAGGCCGTCGAAGGAGCCGCTGCGCCGCAGCCATTGCAGAAAATCGTCGGCAAAGAGCGGCGCTCCCGTACGGCTGCGCTGTGCCCGCAAAATCTCGACCTCCGTCTCGCCGAAGGAGGCTGCCTGCATCCACTGCACGAACGGCTGTAGCCCCGCGCTGATACAATAGCCCGCCTGATGCCGCCGGTAGTCGGGATACGAGCGGAAGAAATGCTCGAAGAGCGCCGGTTGCTCGTGAATGCCGAGCCGAAAATAGACCTGCGCCATCGTGAGCTGGTACTGATCGGTGAATAAAATACCGTGAGTGATCGGTTGATGCGCCATATGCTGATCCTTTGGTCCTGCTCGAACTCAAACCATGTCCGAGTATAAACGAGCGTCTGGGAGCTTGTGCTACATTGTGTATATATAACACAAATAGCCTGCGTTGTATATCATCCAGCGAGTCAGGCATCGAAGCCAGATCGTGATATACAATGCAAACAGAGCAATCTGCCGCAACGTTACATCACGAGAATATGCATGATGCAAACAGTGCTATTTAGAACTCTCAAACGCGCGATCATCGCGATCTTTGCGCTCCAGGGCGTGATCATCAGCACGCTAGTCGCGATCGATACATGGCGCAAGCGCTACCAGTCGCAGGGCCGCTTTCCGCGCACACGTCCCGATCCAAGCCAGATTGGCACAAATCAGGTGCAGATCTACACCTACGGCGAAGATCTCTACGAGGCGATGCTCCATGCAATTCGCCATGCCGAGAAGCGTATTCTGCTGGAAACATTTATCTGGAAGGGCGATCACGTTGGCAAGCGCTTCAAGCAGGAGCTGGAGCTTGCGGCCAAGCGCGGCATCGAGGTCTATGTGGTCTTCGACGGCTTCGCCAACCTGGTGGTGCCGCGACGCTTCAAGCGCTTTCCGGCGACGCTCCATGTGCTGGAGTTTCGCGTCTTTCCCAAGCCGTGGCGCATGCTCGATCCGCGCAACTACGGACGCGATCACCGCAAAATCCTGGTGGTCGACGGCAAGACCGCGTTTATCGGCGGCTATAACATCGGCGCGCGCTACGCCATCGAGTGGCGCGATACGCATGTACGGCTGACGGGGCCGGTCGCCTGGGATCTGGAGAACGCCTTTATCGACTTCTGGAACCTGCACTGTCTGCCGCATCTGCCGCAGCTCTCGGATGCCGGCACGGGCGTGTGGGAGCCGCGCGTCAGAGTCCATCGGAACGTGCCTAAGACGCTGATGTTTCCGATCCGCGCGATGTACCTTGAGGCGATCGATCGAGCGCAGCACCATATCTATCTGACACACGCCTATTTCATCCCCGACTCGGCGATTCTGCGCGGGCTGCTGGCTGCCGCCGAGCGCGGCGTAGATGTGCGCATTCTGCTGCCCAACACCTCCAACCATATCGTCGCCGACTGGCTGGCACGCGGCTTCTATACGCGCTGTCTGGCCGGTGGCATCAAGCTGCTGCTTTATCAGGACGCGATGGTTCATGCCAAGACGGCCACAATCGACGGCCAATGGTCGACGATCGGCACCGCGAATCTGGATCGGCTGAGTCTGGTAGGCAACTATGAGATCAATGTCGAGTTTTTCGACGAGACGATCGCGCAGGAGATGGAGCGGATTTTCGCCAACGATTCGACCAACGCGCACGAGCTGACGCTTGAGGAGTGGCGGCAGCGTCCGCTGATTGCGAAGTTCAGCGAGACGGTCTTAGCGCCGCTGCGTCCGCTGCTCTGATGGCGGGGGAACAAAGGAACAAGCGAACAAGGTTTAAGGCGTTGCTCTTTTGTTCCTTTGTTCTTTGTTCTTCGCCCCTACCCCGGCAGCGTCAGCTCAACGGTCGCGATCGTCACCGGCATGCCCTGCACCCGCACCGCGATCCGGTAGCGGCTCCACGGGCCGCGCTCGGCCTCCAGCGTAGCAGACGTGCCGCGCCCAAGCAGGTCGCTCGCCTGCGCCGCGATCTGCTCCGGCGCGGCAGACGGCGCTGCGGCGGTGATCGCGCCAAAGACGCTCCGCAGATTGTGCTCGATCTCAGGATGCGGGCCGTGCGCCATCGTGATCACAAGCTGCGGAGCGGAGTCGGTGCTGCCGGGCGCTGCGGCGTTACGACGCATCGGATGCCGATTCCTGCGGCGCGCCCCAGCCCAGCCTCGGCTCGATCACCTGCTCGAAGCGCCGGATGTCGTCGCGGACGATGTCGAGGCTGGAGCGCCAGAAGTCGGGCGTGCGAATGTCGATGCCGAAGCGCTCGGCCAGCGTCGCCGCGTCGGCCAGGCCAGTCGACGACAGCAGATCGTCGTAGCCGCGCTTGAAGGCCTCGGCATCCTCCTGGTAGCGCGCGTACAGGCCCAGGCCGAAGAGCATCCCGAACATGTAGGGATAGTTGTAGAACGAGCGGTTGCCGCTGTAGTAGTGGCCTTTGACGGCCCACATGTAGGGATGGAGCACATCCTGATCCAGGCCGTCGCCGTAGGTTTCGCGCTGCGCGTCGAGCATCAGGCGGCAGAAATCGTCGACCGACAGCTCGCGCTGCTGGCGAGTCTCGAAGACGCGCTGCTCGAACAGGAAGCGGCTGCTGATGTCGACGACGACCTGGCAGGCGCTCTGGAGCGTCGCCTCCAGAATCGAGATCTGCTCCTGAAGGTCCGATTGCTGGAGCGCGGCCCGGCGCACGATCGTCTCGCAGAAGATGCTGGCAGTTTCGGCCAGGACCATCGGCGTGGCGCGCTGAAGCATGGTGCGCTCGGCGAGGTTGAGGTTGTGGTAGGCGTGGCCCAGCTCGTGGGCGAGTGTGCTCATGCCGCCGAACGCGGGCTTGAAGTTCGCAAACACGCGCGACTCGTCCTTGCGCAGGCCCATGCAGTACGCGCCGTCGCGCTTGCCTGGGCGCGGCTCCGCATCGACCCAGTTTTCACTGAAGGCGCGGATCGCAAAATCGCGCATTTTGTCGGAATACGTGCCGAACTGCTCGATAATAAAATCTCTGGCCGTGTCGAACTCCCAGACCTTATCGCTCGTGCCGACTGGCGCGAAGAGGTCGTACCAGGGCAGCTGCTCAACGCCGATCGCGCGGGCCTTCGTGCGCAGGTAGCGGCGGAAATCGGGAAACGACTCGCGGGCCGCCTCCATCATCGCATCGAGCGTCTGGCGATCGATGTTGTTGTCGAAGAGCGCCTGGTCGAGCGGCGAGTTCCAGCCCCGGCGACGGCTGAGCGTGTTGACCTCGGCCTTGATGCTGTTGAGCGCGGCGGCCAGCGGCAGCGCGGCGCGCTCCCAGCTTGCGATCTCGGCCTCGTAGGCCCGGCGGCGCACATCGCGCTCGTCCTCGAACGCGAGATTACGGATCACGCTCATCGGCAGATCGCTGACCTGTCCGTCCTGCTCGAAGGGCACCATCAGCTGCGATGTCACGTTGCTGTGGAGCTTGCTCCAGGCCGTGCTGCCGCTGAGGCTCAGCTCTGTCGCCAGCGCCTCCTCGGCGGGCGACATCAGATGCTCGGCCTGCTGCTTGAACTGCCGCAGCGCAAAGGCATGATCCTGCGCGACCTCCGACTGGCGGATCAGCGCCTCGACATCCAGGTTGCCGATCCAGGCCGTGAGCCGCGTATCGAGCTGCGTGATGCGCACAGCCTCCTGTTGCAGCTCGCTCAGTCGCGCCTGCGCCTCGTCGTCGCGCGAGTCGGTCGTGACGAAGCTGGAGATATACGCATGGATCAGGCGATGATCCGTCAGCACCGCATTATAACCCTCGATCGCCGCCTCGAACGCCTGAACGGTTGCAGCATCCAGGGGTGTAGCCTCGCGCTTGGCGATATGGTAGGTATCGAAGAGCTGCTCAAGGTCGGTGATGCTCTGGGTGAGAGATTGAACGCCCTCCGCAAATTCGGGCGACTTAAGGCTGGGATAGACGACGGTCATATCCCAGTGCGGCAATGTTTGTGCCGAACTAGACATTGAAATCTCCTAGCACTCAACGATTCTTCCGCAGTATACCCCAAGTTTATCGCCCAGGAAACCGTGAGCGATCGATCAGCTCCGGCGACCGCCAGCGCTTGGTGAAGAAATCTCTACAGCCAGGTAGCTTTTGTGCGCCGCTCCGCGCGCAATCTGCCCGTACACTGATCCTATGGGAATGGAGGTTCCTTATGGGTCGTTTTGATCGTAAAGTGGCGATTGTGACGGGAGCCGGGAGCGGCATTGGAGCGGAAACGGCGCGGCAGCTCGCGCGCGAGGGCGCGGCAGTGGTTCTCGCCGACATCAACGCCGATGCCGCCCAGGTGCTCGCCGATGAGCTTGTCCGGCAGGACGCGCGCGTGCTGAGCGTTCCAACCGATGTCTCGCAAGAAGATGCCGTGCGCAGCCTGATCGATCGAGCCGTAGCCGAGTTTGGCGCGGTGGATATTCTGGTGAACAACGCAGGCGTTGGCGAGCAGCCGGTACCGATCGACGAGCGCAGCGATGCCGACTGGCAGCGGGTCATCGCGACGAATCTGAGCAGCGTCTTCTACGGCATCAAGCATGCGGCGCGAGCGATGAAGGCCCAGCAGCGGGCCGGCGTGATCGTCAACGTCTCGTCGATCCTGGGAGTGGTCGCGTTCAACGGCGCTCCGGCCTACACCGCTGCCAAGCATGGCGTGTTGGGCCTGACCAAAGCGGCGGCGCTTGAGCTTGCGCCGAACGGCATTCGTGTCGTGGCGGTTTCGCCTGCGTTCATTCGCACGCCGATGATCACAGGCTATGAAGAGGCGGTCCTGGCGCTGCATCCGATTGGGCGGCTGGGCGAGCCCGGCGATGTCGCTCATCTGATCACGTTCCTGGCATCGGATGAGGCGGCCTTCCTTACGGGCGCGACGTATCTGGTGGATGGAGGATATACGGCACAGTAAGCGGTGGGGGTCGCTGCCATCGAGCGCGGCTGCGACTGATGCAATCGACGCGGCAAGATCGCAGCACGTCGCTGTGCTACGCCGATGAGGGCAACGGGGCTGCCCTACAGCCGTCCGCTAGCGTCGCGAGCGGCGTGACCCAAGCTGGCGCGCGAGCTGCGCGTGGTGATCGGTCGGCGAGGCGGGCTGCGCCTGCGCGGGCGCATAGACACGGCGCATCTGCTCCGCAAACGAAAGTGTCTCCGGCGCGTTGCGGCTGCGCGGGTTCGGGTGCTGGCGAAGCTGCTCTCGGATGCGCTGGCTGCGGCGATCAGACATAGATGTAGCTCCTTGTCGCTAACATGGTCTGCGATAGCACAGGCGAATGGGGTGCTTCGATGGAGATCGGCGAGGCTGGCAGGGGTGGTAGTGGCGACCAAGATGCACGACACGCCCGGCAAAAAAAGGGCCGTGTTCCCCAAGCGGGGAGCACGGCCCTCAACTTCGCGAAGCGCTGTATGTCTCGATGCGATCCTGGCATAGTCTTTACACATCTTGTACACCAATCATCCACAATCTGTCAAGCCTCGATTTTCAACATGTGCTATAGCAATTGGAGTGCCAGGTTGGCAGGACCATCGTACGGCTCGATCGAGCGGCGCAAGTGTAAGGCTGTTATAGAGATTAATCCAGGCGGACGATCAATGTCATCCGGTGGGTGAAGGACAGGCTCGCATTTTGTACAATACCGACATGATCAACGATCTACGTCCTGCTCGTGGCCGGTTTGCGCCCAGCCCAACCGGCGCAATTCATCTAGGCAATGTCTGGACGGCGCTGCTGGCCTGGCTGGATGCGCGCCAGCGCGGCGGCGCGTTCGTGCTGCGCATGGAAGACCTCGATCCCGATCGCTCGCGGGCACACCTGGCCGCGCAACTGCTCGACGATCTGCGCTGGCTAGGGCTGGATTGGGATGAAGGACCCGACATCGGCGGGCCGTACGAGCCGTACGAGCAGGATCGGCGGCGGGCGCTGTACGCTCAGGCGCTCGACCGACTGGCCGCGCAAGGGCTGATCTACGCCTGCTACTGCACGCGCGCCGAGGTGCGCGCCGCCGCGTCGGCTCCGCACGGTGTGGGACAGCGCGAGCACTGCCCGAACGACTGTTGGGCGCTCGGCCCCGTGGCTCGTCAGGCGCGCGAGGTAGCTGGTCGTCGGCCCTGTCTGCGCGTGCGCATGCCCGACAATGTCGCGACGGTGCAGTTCGTCGATCTGTGCCAGGGGCCGATCGGCGAGGACCTGGCGCAGGCGGCGGGCGATTTCGTGATCCGCCGCGCCGACGGCGTTCACGCCTACCAGCTCGCGGTGGTGGTGGACGATGGGCTGATGGAGATCACGCACGTGATCCGTGGCGCGGATCTGCTCGACAGCACGGCGCGGCAGATCTGGCTGCACCGGGCGCTGGGCTACACGCCGCCGCAGTTTGGACACGTGCCGCTGCTGGTCGATCCCGACGGCCACCGACTCTCGAAGCGCCAGGCGTCGCTGGCGGTCGCGGCGCTGCGGGCGGCGGGCAAGCGTCCCGCACAGATCGTCGGCTGGCTTGCCGCGTGGGCCGGGCTGATCTCCGCGCCCGCCGAGGTGCTGCCGCGCGAGCTGATCGGCACGCTGGACCTGGCGCGGCTGTCTCGCCCGCAGATCGTCGTGGATGCGCGGGCGTTGCTGTGAGCGAGATGTTTTGAGGCGCTTGGTGTATCATTATGCTGCGGTAAACTCGAAAACCGGCGTTTCAACGATGCGCTTGGGCTGGCCCTGGCCCCAGACAATCTGCTGTAGTCGCTCGACTGTTTCGGGTGCAAAAAATCGCTCGCCCGTTTCGGGATCGACTCGTGCCGGGACGTGCTCGACCATGATCAGTTTGCTGTCTAGCTCAAGCGTATATGTTACCAATTCGTCTTTCAACAGCATACGCCGACGATTGTATAGCTCGTCGCCTATTCAAGCAATGGTGTTTTTGGGCTGTTTTCCGCAGATCGTCGTGGATGCGCGGGCGTTGCTGTGAATCTGCCCGCAGAGTAACCTACGCTTGAGCCGCGCTTAATTCCATCTTGACAAGAAATCTTATTAAGTTTAAACTCGCCGCGCCATACTTCGCCGCTGCACCATGTGTGGAGTCGGCGGTGGCGAACCTCAACCTATCCCACATGCGCAGCGCATCGATTGGAATTGGAGTAGATGCCGTGCTCAACCGATCCCGTTCTATCTCGGCGTCAGAGTATCGCGAGTGGCTGCTGTTCATTCTGCTGGTAGGCCCGAATCTCTTGCTGTTCGGCGTGTTTACCTTCTGGCCCCTGATCTACAACGCCTACCTGAGCTTCGTGCAGTGGGACATGATCTCGCCGGTCAAGGTGTGGGTCGGGCCGAGCAACTATCGGGCGATGTTTGCCGATCCGAGCTTCAAGCAAGTGCTCTTCAACACCTTCTACTTCACGGGCGTCTCCGTGCTGCTGACCACGGTGCTGGGTCTGGGCGCGGCGCTGCTGCTCAACCAGCCCCTACGCGGGCGAAACGGCGTGCGCGCGGTGCTCTTCGCGCCGACGGTGCTATCGGGCGCGGCGATCGGCATCGTATGGATCTACATCTTCGATCCGCGCTACGGGCTGCTCGACGCGATGCTCGGCTGGTTCGGCGCGAACTCGCCCGCCTGGCTGACCAATCCGCGCTGGGCGATGCCTGCGGTGATCATCGTCTATGTCTGGAAAAACATCGGCTACTCGGTAGTCATCTTTCTGGCCGGGCTGCAAGGCATTCCCCGCGAGCTGTACGAGGCGGCGCGGGTCGATGGCGCGAGCGCCTGGCAGCGCTTCCGCTACGTGACGCTGCCGGGACTATCGCCGGTGATGTTCTTCCTGGTGCTGACGGGCTTTCTCAGCTCGTTCCAGGCGTTCGACATCATCAAAACCATGACTGACGGCGGGCCGGTCGATGCGACCAACACGCTGATCTACTATCTCTACGAGCAGGGCTTTATCGGGTTCAACGCCGGGCGTGCGGGCGTGGCGGCGGTGCTGCTCTTCGGCATGATGCTCGCGTTTACGATGGTCCAGATGCGCTACACCGAGCGGCGCGTCACCTACGCCTGATCGCTCGGAAGAAGGAAGCTCGATGGCGATTGCAGAAGATGTCACAATCCTGAGAACTTCAAGCTCCGGCGGGCGCGCATCGCGGCTGCCGCTGCGCTACGCGCTGCTGAGCTACGGCCTGATGCTGCTGGCGCTGCTGGCGATGGGCCTGCCGATGTACTGGATGGTCGCGGCGGCGTTCAAGGAAAACTCCGAGATCTACCAGATTCCCGTCACCTGGGTGCCGCACGCGCCGACGCTGGAGAACTTTGGCCGGGCCTGGCGCGCCGCGCCATTTGGCCGCTACTACCTCAACACGATCATCACCACCGCGCTCGGCAGCGGCGCGGAGATCGTGCTGGCGACGACCTCGGCGTATGCCTTCGCGTTTCTGCGCTTTCCGAAGAAGGAGTGGTTTTTTCTGCTGCTGCTGGCCGCGCTGATGGTGCCCGATCAGGTGACGATCCTGACGAACTACCTGACGATCGCTCGGCTGGGCTGGGTCGATACCTACCAGGGCATCATCGTGCCGGGCGCTGCGGTGGCATATGGCACGTTTCTGCTGCGGCAGACGTTTCTGAGCCTGCCGCGCGAGGTGCTCGACGCCGCCAGGGTCGACGGCGCGGGCCACCTGCGCACGCTGTGGAGCGTCGTGATCCCGCTGTCGCGTCCGGCGCTGGTGACATTCGGGCTGATCTCGATCGTCGCCAAATGGAATAACTTTCTCTGGCCGCTGGTGGCGACGAATACGCAGGAGATGCGCGTGCTGCCGATCGGTATCTACCGGCTGCTCGATCAAGAAGGCACCACGCAGTGGGGCACCGTGATGGCCGGGACGATCTTCGTCGTGCTGCCCGTGCTGATCGTTTTTCTGTGGGCGCAGAAGCATATCGTCGAAGGTATCGCTGCTGGCGCTGTGAAGGGCTAGACCAACTGACTCAAAGGAGAGGGTCCTGTGAAAAAGAACGTATCGCGTCGGCAGGTATTGAAGGGTGGAGTCGGAGTGGCGGGGATGCTGGCGCTGACCGCGTGCGGCGCGAACGCCCCTGAGGCTCCGGCGGGGGCGACGAGCGGCACGGGCAGCGGCGCGGGCAGCAATGCGACCGCCGTGCCGCTGGTCAAGGAGCCGGGATCGAAGGTCAAGATCACCTACTGGGGATCGTTCACCGGCAAGAACGGCGAGACAGAAAAGGCGCTGGTCGATAAGTTCAACAGCGCGCAGCAGGATGTCACGCTAGACTATCAGTTCCAGGGCAACTACGAGGAAACCGCGCAGAAGCTAACGGCGGCGCTTCAGTCCAAGACCGCGCCCGAAGTCTCGCTGCTCTCGGACGTGTGGTGGTTCAAGTTCTACCTGGCGCGGGCGCTCCAGCCGCTCGACGATCTGCTCGCCACCGCCAAGATCGACAAGAGCGACTACGTGGACGTGCTCTTCAACGAGGGCGTGCGCAAAGGCGTGAGCTACTGGGTGCCGATGGCGCGCTCGACGCCGCTCTTCTACTACAACAAAGACCTGTGGGCCGAGGCCGGGCTGCCGGATCGCGGGCCGGAAACCTGGGACGAGTTCGCCGAGTGGGCGCCCAAGCTGGTCAAGAAAGATGGCAGCACGATCAAGCAGGCCGCGTTCATTCATCCGGGCGCCGCAGGCTACATCGCCTGGCTCTTCCAGGGCGTGGTGTGGCAGTTCGGCGGCCAGTACTCCACGCCCGACTTCACCATGACCATGACCGATCCGAACACGGTCGCGGCGGGCGCGTTCTATGGCGATACCGTCAACAAAGATGGCTGGGCGATCTACTCCAAGCAGGAGGTTCAGGACTTTATCAACGGCGTCGGCGCGGCGGCGATGCTCTCGACCGGCTCGATGGGCGGCATCTTGAATGATGCGAAGTTCCAGCTCGGCACCGCGTTCCTGCCCAAGAAGAAGAACTTCGGCTGCTGTACCGGCGGCGCGGGCCTGGCGGTCCTTGCGGGCGCTCCCGCCGAGAAGCAGCAGGCGACGATGCAGTGGATCGCGTTTGCGACCAGCCCCGAAAACACGACGTTCTGGGCCAAGAACACCGGCTACATGCCTGTGCGCAAGAGCGCCGTCGAGAGCGCCGAGATGCAGGAGTACTTCAAGGAGCGTCCATCGTTCAAAACGGCGGTCGATCAGCTGCCGCAGACCAAGCCGCAGGATGCCGCGCGCGTCTTCGTGCCCAACGGCGATCAGATCATCGGCAAGGGCCTGGAGCGGATCATCGTCAACAAGGAAGATCCGCAGGCGTCGTTCGATGCCGTCAACAAGGAGCTTGAAACCGCCGCAGCGCCCGTCGTGGCGTCGCTCAAGGCCGTTGAGGGCTAGCCCGCCGCTGGCTCTCAGCGCTCGCGCACTGCCGTCCTCATGCGAGGGCGGCGGTCTGTTTTGAATCGCGCTCCGATCGCCGCGCTGGCGAAGTTGACATCGTTGAGCGCACTGATCAAAAATGATACACCTTCCCTTTCATGGCGATCGTCTTAGAAAAGAGGCCCTATGCCCGTACTGGAAACGCGCAAGCTCACGAAGGAGTTTCGAGGTTTTCGGGCCGTCAACGAGGTGGACCTTCAGGTAGCAGAAGGCGATGTACATGCGCTGGTCGGTCCCAACGGTGCCGGTAAGACCACGCTCTTCAATCTGCTCACGGGCTTTCTCAAGCCGACCTCAGGCCAGGTGTTGATCTTTGGAGATGATGTCACCGGAGTCGCGCCGGAGCAGATCGCGCGGCGCGGTGTGGCGCGCTCGTTCCAGATCACCAGCCTCTTCGAGCAGCTCACGGTGCTGGAGCACGTCGAGCTGGCGCTGCAATCGGCCACGAATCTGGGCTATCGCTTCTGGACGCCGGAGAAGGTGCTGGCGCGCTTTCGCGATCAGGCGATGGATCTGCTGGCGCAGGTGGGCCTGGAGCCGCTGTACCGGAAGCCTGCCGGCAGCCTGCCCTACGGGCAGAAGCGGGCGCTGGAGCTGGCGCTGGCGCTGGCGCTCTCTCCCCGGCTGCTGCTGCTGGATGAGCCGACCGCCGGGATGGGCCTCGAAGATGTCGACCGCACGATCGAGCTGGTGCGCAAGGTGCGGGCCAATCGGACGGTGATTCTGGTGGAGCATAACATGAGCGTTGTTTCGAGCCTCGCCGATCGCGTGACGGTGTTGCAGTACGGCAGCGTGCTGGCCGAGGGGCCGTATCAGGCCGTGCGGCACGATCCGCAGGTGATCACCGCGTACCTGGGAGAGGTCCATGCTTAAAGTCGAAGGACTGTCCGCCTGGTACGGCGAGGCGCAGGTGTTGCGCAATGTCTCGTTTGAGGTCAATCAGGGCGAAGTCGTGACGCTGGTTGGCCGCAACGGAGCCGGTAAGACCACGCTCCTGCGCTGTGTGATGGGCCTGCATAAGCAGATGCAGGGCAAGCTGCACCTCCACGGAGTCGATATGACCCGCGTCGCAGCCCACGAGCGGGCGCGGCATGGCCTGGGATTCGTGCCCGACGACCGGGGCGTCTACGCCAGCCTCTCGGTAGAAGAAAATCTCTTGCTGCCGCCGACGATCGGACCCGACGCATGGAGCATCGAGCGCGTGTACGAGTCGTTTCCGCGTCTCAAGGAGCGCCGCCGCTCGCCCGGCACCAAGCTCTCCGGCGGCGAGCAGCAAATGCTGGCGATTGCGCGAGTGCTGCGCATGGGCGCTCGTCTGCTCCTGCTGGACGAGCCGACCGAAGGATTGGCACCGATCCTGGTGCGGCAGATCGGCTCGATCCTGAACGAGGTCAAGGCCCACGGCGTCACGATGCTGTTGATCGAGCAAAATCTACACTTCGCCACAACCGTGGCCGACCGGCACTATTTGTTGGCTCAGGGCCAGATCGTGGAAGCGCTGGACAACAAGGAGGTGCAAGCCCGCGAACATCAATTACTGGAGTACCTGGGCGTCTAACAGCCTTCCGACGCTCGTGTAGCTCAGATGCATCTAGGCAAGGAGCTAAAGGATGAACAAGCACTTTCTACAGACGCTTATCATGGTCATCATGCTCGTACTGGCGGCCTGCGGGCAGCCAGCCCCTCCCACAGGCAG
>DASUTC010000108.1 GCA_036374795.1 Herpetosiphonaceae bacterium | reverse complement strand
CGGTTGGCGATCGGCGAGCCGATCGGAATATCGTCTTCGCCCGTGTACCGATGGATCAGCACCGTGAGCGCCGCCAGCAGGGTCATAAAGAGCGTCGCGCCCTCGTGCTGGCTCAGCCCGGCAAGCGCCTGGGTCAGGGATGCCGGGATCGTCAAGCGCCGGAAGTCGCCGCGAAAGGTCTGGATTGGAGGACGCGGACGATCGGCGGGCAGCTCAAGCTGCGGCAGATCCGCAAGCTGCTGCTTCCAGTAGGCGAGCTGCGTTTCCAGCACCTCGCCCTGCATCCACTCGCGCTGCCAGATCGCAA
This sequence comes from Herpetosiphonaceae bacterium, assembly GCA_036374795.1. NCBI lineage: Bacteria > Bacillati > Chloroflexota > Chloroflexia > Herpetosiphonales > Herpetosiphonaceae > Herpetosiphonaceae bacterium. The sequence continues at coordinate 2,823 of DASUTC010000108.1, read as the reverse complement.
AGTCGGCGTACTGGATCGGCAGGGGCGCTAGACGGTACGGCTCTCCGGCGACAAAGGCCGTGTACAACGCGGCCAGCTCCCGAATCAACACGCCCATCGACCAGCCATCGGCGATCGTATGATGCAGCGTCAGCAGCAGCACATGGTCGTGCCGAGCCAGGCGCAGCAGTGCTGCCCGCAGCAGCGGCCCGCGCGCCAGGTCGAAGGCCGTGCGGGCCTCCTGGGCGGCACAGGCCCGCGCCGCCGCTTCGCGCTCCGGTGCCTCAAGCCCGCTCAGATCCTCGATCGGCAGCGGCAGCGCCAGATCGGGCGCAATGAGCTGCACCGGCTGTCCATCTATGGTGGCAAAGGTTGTGCGCAGCATCTCGTGGCGACGGATCACGCCGTTCAAGCTCTGGCGTAGCGCCGTGTCGTCGAGCGCGCCCTGAAGCCGAACCGCCGTCGAGATATTGTAGGCGGGAGAGCCGGGGACCAGCTGATCGAGGAACCAGAGGCGCTGCTGCGCGAACGAGAGCGGCGGATGCTCTGCCCGGCTACGCGGCCTGATCCGCTGCATCTGATCGACGTTGAAGCCTTCCTCGGTCAGCAGCAGCGCCAGCAGCTCCTTTTTTTGGTCGGCCAGGAGACGCTTTTTGGACTTGTCGTTACGACCCATATGTCAGCGGCGCGGAGACTGTCGTAGTCATGGGACAGAGCAAGCGCCGTCCTCCTTTCGTGTTGCCGGATCAGCGGGCATCGCCAGGTATGTGCTCATGGCTGGCGGCCTGCCTGCTTCCTATCCGCCAGCGCTGCCTGAATTTGATCGGTGGACATCGCATCGATCTGCCGGTGCAGCCGGGCAATCGCCGCGACCTGGCCCGGCACCGACTCGTGCTCCGTCAACACATCGGCGAAACCGGCGATCGTCGGCGCTTCAAAAAGCGCGCGCAGCGGCGGATCGATCAGGAACGTCTCGCGCAAGCGCGAGGCAAGCTGCGTGATCAGCAGCGAGTGGCCGCCAAGCTCAAAGAAATTATCATGCACGCCGATGCGCTCGATCCCAAGGATCGCCTGCCAGATCGCGGCGATGCCATGCTCAAGATCCGTGCGTGGGGCGACATAGGCTCCCAGCAGGCCCGGCCTTGGGTGGAGGACACGCGCCACTCCCTGCGCCTGGCTCTGCTCGATCGGGGCGCGACCAATCCAGCGCTCGATGCGGGCGCGGAGATCGCCGGTCGAGACGATCAGTTGAGGCGCGCGCGGCGCGCGAAATATATAGTCCAGGGCAGCGAGCGCCTCCGACCGCGTGATCGAGAATTCGGTGAGCGACGTTTCGCGCGGCTGCTCCCGATCGTGCTCCAGGCTCCAGCTATCCCAGTTGATGCTGATCCAGGGAACCGAGCTTCCCAAGCTCTGCCGGTGAGCGATGGCATCGAGCGTCGCGCTGGCGGCGGTGTGGGCGATCAGTCCCAGCCCGCCCAGGATCGACGAGAGCGACGACTGGAGCAGACACACGTCAAGCACGCGGCCCTCAAGCGCGGCCTCAAGCACGAGCGTCGCCTGGACTTTCCGCCGAAAGAGCCACTGCCACTGCTCGCGATCGGTTTCCAGAATCGCGCGAAACGCCTGACTCGCCGCGCGTCCATCAGTCTGGATCACGCCATGCAGCGCGCCAAAGCGATCGTCGATCGACTGAATCGCCGCCTGCATCTGCGCCAGGTCGGTGGTATCGGCCTGAAGCACGGCGACGGTGGCTCCCAATCGCTCAAGCTCCTGAACGCCACGGATCTTGCGGCTGATCGGATCGTCGGCGTGATGGGTCGCGAGCCACTCATCCCAGCGAGCGCGCATCGGCAGGGCAGCCTCATCGATCAGCACCAGGGTTGCCTGCGCAGTTCGGGCCAGATACTCGGCAAAGACGTGGCCGGGCTGCTCCAGGCCATTGACGACCAGATAGGTGCCGCCGGGTCGCAGCCACGGCACCACGCCGCCGCCAGCGTCCGGGTCGAGCGGCTCAAAGGTTGGAATCCAGCGATGTCGACCACGGTAGGCAACCACGCGATCGGGCGAGCCGCTGGTGATCTCGGCGACAAGCTGATCGACCACCTGGCTCAAGCGCGGCGCGTCGTCATGCGGCAGCACAATATCGATCGCGCGACAGCTCACGCCTGGATATTCCTGCGGGATGACTTTGCAGGCACCCAGCAGGCTGGCCTGATCCACGCGCAGATCGTCTTCCTCGGTGACGGCGTATGCCCGGTTCGTCACCGCGACGAGCTCAAGGTCATCCAGCAGATCGTGCCTGGCGAGCGCCTGCGTCAGCGAAAGGACGCTCAAGAAGCTTAACGTCTGAAGCTGCTCAAGGTCAGCGCCGGGCGATGTCGGCTGGTCGTGCGCCGTGATGTTCCACAGGTGAAGGATGGTATCGGGCACGCGCTCGTCTTCCTCGATCGCTTCGAGGAGCAGATCATACTCCTGCGGCACGTGCGGGTTGATCAGATAGTCCAGCTCGCCGCGCCTGGTGAAGCGCTGCCCGGCGCACACCGTGATCACCTCGTGGCCTGCCAGCCGGAGCTGTTCGATCACCTGCTGGCCCAGGCCAGTATCATCGAGCAAGACCAGCCAGCGGAGCGGCTCGTCGGCGTGCGCCGCCCGCGACCATGCGCCCGGCGACAACGCGCGCTTCCACGATGGGAGATAGAGCCAGTCGGCCACCTCCGGGCGCTTGCGCAGCCGCGCGGCAGCCGCGCGGGTCGTGCCTGCGGCGGGCGGATCGATCCAGTAGCGCTGGCGCTCGAAGGGATAGGTCGGCAGCGCGACGCGCTGGCGGTCTTCGTCGCCGTA
>DASUTC010000107.1 GCA_036374795.1 Herpetosiphonaceae bacterium | reverse complement strand
TACGGCGACGAAGACCGCCAGCGCGTCGCGCTGCCGACCTATCCCTTCGAGCGCCAGCGCTACTGGATCGATCCGCCCGCCGCAGGCACGACCCGCGCGGCTGCCGCGCGGCTGCGCAAGCGCCCGGAGGTGGCCGACTGGTTCTATCTCCCATCGTGGAAGCGAGCCATGCCGCCGGTCCTGGCGGAGTCGCATGCCGACGAGCCGCTCCGCTGGCTGGTCTTGCTCGATGATACTGGCCTGGGCCAGCAGGTGGTCGAGCAGCTCCGGCTGGCAGGCGACACAGTGATCACCGTGACACCGGGCGCGCATAGTCAGCGCCGCGACGACTCCGCGTACGTCATCGATCCGAGCGACCCTGTGGGGTATGCGCAGATGCTCGAAGCGCTGTCGACGAGCGGCAGGCTGCCGCAGCGGATCATCCACTTTTGGACGATCACCACGGGCGAGGTAGGGCCGCTCACGGTGCGGCGCTTCGAGCAGACACAGCACCACGGCTTCTTCAGTCTGCTCTGGCTGGCGCAGGCGCTAGGCCGCTGCGCGCTTGAAGAGCCGGTGGAGATCACGGTTGTCTCGAATAATATGCAGTGTGTGACCGGCGGCGAGCGGCTGTGTCCTGAGAAAGCGACGGCGATCGGCCCAGCGAACGTCATCGCGCAGGAGTACCCGCATATCACCTGTCGGAGCATTGATCTTGAGCTGCCGACACACGGCACGTGGCAGGAGCCGCGTCTGATCGAGCAGCTCATCGCCGAGATCATCGTGCCCTCGGACGATCGGATCGTTGCCTATCGTCAGTACCACCGCTGGGTACAGAGCTTCGAGCCGGTGCGTCTCGACGGGAGTCCCACGCGGTCGCGGCTGCGGCAGCGGGGCGTCTACCTGATTACGGGCGGGCTCGGCGGAGTCGGCCTGGCGCTGGCGGAAGAGCTGGCCCACACCGTCCAGGCGCGGCTTGTGCTGCTCGGACGTTCGGCTATGCCCGCCCGCGACACCTGGGAGCACTATCTGGCGAGCCACCCGGAGCACGATCCGTCGAGCCGAAAGATCCAGGCGATCAAGGCGCTGGAAGCAGCCGGTTCGGAGATCCTGCTCTGCGCCGCCGATGTCGCGGACGAGGCGCAGATGCGCGCGGCCATCGCGCAGGCCAGGGAGCGTTTCGGCACGATTCACGGCGTGATCCATGCGGCGGGACTCCCCGGCGACGGGATCATCCAGCTCAAGCAGCCGCAGGCCGCCCGCGACGTGCTGTGGCCCAAGGCGATCGGCGCGATCGTGCTGGATGCACTCTTCAAGGATCACGACCTGGACTTCCTGGTCTTCTGCTCGTCGCTGAACGCCATTCTCGGCGGCGTCGGCCAGGTGGATTACTGCGCTGCGAACGCCTTTCTGGATGCGCTCGCCTACCAGACCACCTCGCGGGGCCGGACCTTTGCGCTATCGATCGACTGGGGCAGGTGGCACAACACCGGCATGGCGGCGGCGCTCGAAGCGCGCTACAGGCAGATCACCGGCGGCGAGCTCCACGAGGGCATGACGCCCGCCGAAGGCCGCGAAACGTTTCTGCGCTGCCTCAATCGGAGCACGCTCCCGCAGATCGTGGTATCGAGCCAGGATCTTGCGGCGGTCCTGGCGCAGCGCGAGAGCAGGCCGCAGCGAGCGACCGGCGTGGAGCTGGAATCGCAGCGCCTACCCACGGCAAGCCATGCGCGACCGGCGCTGAGGACTGGCTATGTCGCGCCGCGCACGTCGGCTGAGCAGACCATCGCCGCGATCTGGCAGGCGCTCCTCGGCATCGAGACGATCGGCATCGAGGACGACTTCTTTGAGCTGGGCGGCCACTCGCTGCTGGCGACGCAGGTCATGGGGCGGGTGCGGGCGGCCTTTGGGATGGAGCTGCCGCTACGGGCGCTGTTCGAGGCGCCGACCATTGCGGGGCTGGCGGAG